>NZ_JAYWYX010000009.1:0-126394 GCF_048147925.1 Acinetobacter sp. 226
GTCGACTGAAGTGCTGGGTGACGGTTCACAGGTGACCGGTCTGAAATACAAAGACCGTGCGACTGATGAAGAGCATACGGTAGAACTTGCGGGGATCTTCGTGCAGATCGGCCTGTTGCCTAACACCGACTTCCTGAAAGAGACTTCGGTTGAGCTGACTAGTCGTGGCGAGATTGTGATTAACGATCGCAACGAAACCAATGTGAAAGGTGTGTTTGCTGCAGGTGACTGTACCACTGTGCCTTACAAGCAGATCATCATTGCGACCGGTGAAGGTGCAAAAGCCTCGCTGTCTGCATTTGATTACATCATGCGTTCAGGACAGTAATCTTAACGATAGAAAAGCCAGTCATCCTGACTGGCTTTTTTGTTTTAAGTACAATTTTTATTTTCGGAGCTCGGCTGTTAAGTGCTCAATATTGCCCATTTCTGCATGAATGGCAGATACATTATTTAAGATAGTCACTGCTTTTTTATTATTCAGGTCTAAAATTCAAAAAGCATTGAAACAACCTTTCATATGCAGCTGCGTTAAAATCTTGCTGAAACTACGTGACAGCTTGTTTTTCCACCTCAGTTTGTACGAAACATTGCCCATCCCCCTTAAACTTACAAGTAGCACTGCTATTTTTTTCATGCTTTGGCTCTTTATTGGAGTATTTCTGGTTACATAACATAAATTATCAAAATTATTTAAATATTTACCTAATTTTTATATATAAATTTCCCGCTAACCCCCTCGTTAATAATTACAACTCATGCTTTAAATCAAATATTTAAAAATTTTTAGAATACCTTGGGTCGCTAAGATAATCTTTTTTGGCTGCGTTGCCGCACTCCTGATATTGATCGTTTTAAATGAAATGGTTTTTAGGCAAAAAATGCTTTAGTAACCTTTTTGTTAAACCCCATAGGCATGGTTCATGCATTGATTTAGAATCTGATGTGTAAAAAACATGCTGATGTACATTAAAAAAAATAAATTATTCACTCGAATGCTGTGAATTCAAGGAGATCATCATGCTACGTTACCAGTATCATTGTGCATGCTGTGACAAAGTGGTTGAATCCACTCAAAAGGTTTGTAACGATTGTGGTTCACACCATATTCGCAGCCCTTTTGGTTTCTGGATTTTATGTCTAATCGCCTGTCTCGTTACAGCTATCATATTTAAAGTGGTGCATTTGTATGTGCAGTCGCAACAAGAAGTACCGGCACAACACTCACTATTGGATGTTTTAAAAGAAGAAGATAAAAGGCTTCGTTAATTTTATTCACCCCGCAGCAAGACCTGTTCATCCCAAACAGGTCTTTTATGATACTTGAGTCATCCGAATTGTGCTGCAGAAAAACCACCTCACAAGACCTCGATTTGATTTACAATAACCATAGATTCAAATGAGAGACAGGTCATGGTTCAGCTAATTAAAAAAGGTGGATTGCGTGAGCGCGCCAACCGTAGCCGCAGCTATCAAGGTTCTGAAAATACTGAAACCACTTTAAAGCCTAATCGCTATCAAACGGCGCTTAAAAGCCAGGATAATGCAGTATCTCCTATACCTGTCTCATCTACCACTACAGCCTTGCATGAAGATGCACAAATTAATTCATCAGAATAAGCGCGTCATACCACAACCACAATGCGAACAGCAGAAAGAGTCCGCCTGAAATCATATCAATATAACTACCTGAACGTTGGTACAACGCTTTAATTTTTGGTTGGGAAATCAGTATCATCAATAAAGCGAACGTAATAAAGGTCTGCGAGGGAATAATCACAGCCAACTGTGTTTTCAAATAATCTGAAGCAGATGAACTCAAGGCGAGTGAAAATACGCTACTAAAATAGATCAGTGTTTTAGGATTAGAAAGATTGGTCCATAAGCCCAGCATAAAATAGTTTTTAACTTGCACTTGCTCATTTACATTATCATCGGGTTGATATCTATTTTTAAAGCTGTGCAGGCCTCCCTTTAGCATGGTCCAGCCCATCTTCGCCAGGAACACACCACCGAGCACCATCAATACCTGTTGAATCCATGGAAACTGATCAATCAATACAGTGAATCCAGCCAATGTCAGGATGACCCACACCACAATTCCGGCAGAGATGCCTGCGATAACTTTCAGGGCATTTTTGCGTGTGGTAGATGCGGCGCTTTTGGCAATCAAAAGAATATCGGGGCCGGGACTTAACTGGGCCACAAAATGTAAGGCACAAATGGTTAGAAGCAGTGACATGGGTTCCATAAAAGAATTCTGAAAACAGTGCATTATAACTTTTGCGTGAATATTCGCATTATTTATTCTGGTAATAAAAAACCGAATCAAATGATTCGGTTCAAGCTTCAAATAGAATACTTATTTAGGATTCACATCTTTCATTTCAATTTTTTTGGCATCAGGTGTCACTTCACGTGCTTCACCATCAATGATCGTTGAATCACCGTGGCCTGACTGCTGCTTTTGCATATCCTGCATTTGACGCATCATCTCGGCAAATGGATTTTGGCCTTGTGTACCACCCATATCACCCATCATGCCCCCCATCATTTTTTCCATCATGAGTTGCTGACGCTTCATCATCGCTTTCATTATTGCGGCTTTAAAGACCTGCTGAACTGCCGGAATAAGCATCAAGACTGCCAGTACGTCAGTAATCAATCCAGGAATAAGCAAAAAGAAACCTGCCAGAATTTTAGGTAAATTTCCTGTTAGTGCAGGATCTGCACTCATCTGTCCCATCTGCATTTGCTGCATCTGAGGCATGACACCGGCCGAATATTTACGGATCAGATTCATACCAATAAAGAATGCGGCTATAAACCAGAAAAATACGTACCACATGCTCCCGACGAGGTCACCCACGCCAATCCAGACCAGTACTTCTAGGATTACACCTGCAAGGATAATAAGAAATAATTTCATGAAAATTAATCTAATCTCAGTAAAATAAATAATAGGATGGGGAAATCAACAGCTTCATCAGGATCAAGCTTTTTTGATACGCTTATGTAACAATATGGGCATTATTCTATTTTTAAAGTGCAGGCATGTCATTAATTATTGGGATTGACCCCGGTTCTCGTTTAACTGGTTACGGGATTATCGAAAAAGACGGCTCCAAACTGACTTTTGTCGATGCCGGTACCATTAGAACAGAAACGGCGGAAATGCCTGAACGTTTAAAACGGATCTTTGCTGGCGTGGAGCGCATTGTAAAATTTTATGGTCCGACCGAAGCCGCAGTCGAACAGGTTTTTATGGCACAAAATCCGGATTCTGCCCTAAAACTTGGGCAGGCGCGTGGTGCTGCAGTTGCTGCACTGGTCAATCTGGATTTGAAAGTCGCTGAATATACCGCGCGCCAGATCAAGCAGTCGGTGGTGGGTTATGGTGCTGCTGACAAAGAACAGGTACAGATGATGGTGATGAATATTCTAAAACTCAGCATCAAGCCCCAACAGGATGCTGCCGATGCCTTAGCTGCTGCCATTTGTCATGCTCATGCTTCAGGTAGTATGAGTAAAATGGCGGTATTGAATGCTCTAGGCGGTATGGCACGCGGCCGGAGTCGCGTCAGTAGCCGTCGTCGATAAGGTTTAACGTAATATTCTAAAGTCTTGAGCATCTAGGTCAGATTGCAGAAACTCTTGTATAACAGACTTTACGATTGCACGAGCAGGCCCTTGCCAACTTCGTGTAATCATTTCCTGAAGCTGGGAGTCTGTTCCAGCAATAACAGCCTCCACCTCACCTGTGCTCAAGTTCTTCACATATCCTTTCAGGCCAAGTGCCTGAGCCTGCTCGGCAAACCAGTAACGATACCCAACTCCTTGTACTTGGCCAGCAATACTCAGTTTGATAACAGACATCCCGTTCCTCCTTAATGTTAACGGTTTACTACCTGGTAAATCGCATGTTTCATATCCTGTGCCTGCAAGCCACGTTCGCCATTTTTGGCCAGTTCATCACCGGCAAGTGCATGCAGTGTCACAATTTCATGCAAATGAATTTTTTGTTTAAATTGTGCCTTTAGACTGGCAATCATTCCGGCCAGCACATCTCCCATTCCACCCGTCCCCATACCGGCATTTCCAGCTGTGCATATATAAAGTTTTTCTTCCAGAATCAGACTGCCTGAACCTTTTAGCAGCCACTGTCCCTGATATTTTTGTTGCAGGGCATGAATAGCTGCAACCCGGTCTGATTCTATTTCTTGAATATCTTTCTGCAATAGCGTAGCGGCTTCCCCGGAATGCGGTGTAGCATAGGTTTTGGAGTTCAATATTTGGGGGTGTCTGGCTAAAAACCACAGTGCATCTGCATCCAGGACAATTTCCAGGTCTGAATTTTGAATTAAATCAAACCATGCCTGATATTGCTCTTTTGCCCATTCATCACGCCCCAAGCCCATCCCGAAACAGACTGCATCAACCTGCTGAATCAACGCTATACGCTGCTCCACAGTGAGAGCATTAATATCACGTAGCATGATATTCGGTGCACGCGACAAAATCGCTGTATGGTGTTTCGCATCACAAGCAATGGTGACTTTTCCCGCTCCTGTAGCAAATGCTGCTTCGGCAGCCATAATCACAGCCCCTCCCATATTGGCATGTCCACCAATCACCAACACATGACCATAACTGCCTTTATGACCAAAAGCTTGGCGTTTGGGTAATTGGATCTGATGTGATGCAAGCTGGGCAATCGGTTGAAGCTCAGTATCTGCGGGAATTGCAGAAATCAGTTCAATCTTGCCCGCATATTCCTTACCCTGACCGGTGAATAGTCCGGCCTTGAGCCCTAAACCCGTAAAAGTGTAGTCAGCTTTAATCGCAACAGGCAAAGGCTGGCCGGTATTGGCACCCAATCCACTCGGAATATCGATCGAGATTTTTAATCCATTTTGCCGGTTAATACCATGAATAATGTCTTGCCAATTTGAATCCAGCTGACGGTTCAGACCAATGCCGAATAAAGCATCGACATAGGCTTCATATTCGGTTTGAAAGTCAAACTGCGAATAAGGCTGCAAACCGGCTTGTTTGGCTTCCTGCACAGCTGTTGCCAGATCTCTGGAACTGCCCGGTTCAGCCGCATAAATATCAACTTGAAAACCGGCCTGTTTTAAATATTTGGCCACCAGATAACCATCGCCGGCATTATTACCCTGACCGCAGCAGACAGCGATTTTTTTAATTTTTTGCCTGAAAAATAAAGTGCCCAGTTGCTGGCTGATTGCCCAGGCCATTTGTTGCATTAAACCATAGGAGCTATTTTGCTGCTGAAACCAGCGCTTTTCCCAGGCTTGAATACTTTGGCTATGATAAACGAGGCTATGGTAAACTAGTTGCTGCATTTCTAATTTCCTGTCTTTGGTTTATGACAACTCCCGATTCTCACGCGCAAATTCAGTTCTATCAACAAGATCCAGCTGAGTTAAAGGCCTGGATTAAAGCACAGGCTTTAGAATTGGGTTTTACTGATTGTGTCATTGCCAAACCGGATGCTCAAGCAGAATTAGCCCGCTTACAGGAATATCTGGATCGCGGATATCATGGTGACATGAAATTTCTGGAAGACAATCTGGAAAAACGCGCCAATCCCGCTTTACTGGTTCCCGGCACACGCAGCATTATCTGTGTACGCATGGATTATCTGGTTGATAAACCGGAACCCAGGTATATTCCTTATGCTCCGAACTCCGCTATTATTGCCCGTTATGCCCGTGGCAGGGATTATCATAAGACCATGCGTGGACGCCTGAAGACCTTGGCGTCAAAAATCCGGGAAAAAGTAGGAGATTTTGAATCACGTCCTTTTGCGGATTCAGCCCCTATCTTTGAAAAATCTCTGGCTGAAAGTGCCGGTATGGGTTGGACAGGTAAACATACCCTTCTGATTCATAAAACATCAGGCTCATTCTTTGTGCTGGGCGAACTGTTTACTTCACTCGAACTCCCTTTTGATGCGCCTGCCAGTAAACATTGTGGTTCCTGTACTGCATGTATCGACATCTGTCCGACTCAGGCAATTGTCGAGCCTTATATGCTGGATGCTCGCCGCTGTATTGCCTATCTGACCATCGAATATAAAGGCATTATTCCAGAAGATTTGAGGCATGGGATTGGTAACCGTGTTTTTGGCTGTGACGATTGCCAGCTGATTTGCCCTTGGAACAGTTTTGCCCAAGTCACCTCGGTAGAGGATTTTCATCCGCGGCACGGACTGGATCAGGTCAGTTTACTGGACTTATGGCAATGGGATGAAGCGACCTTTTTAAGTTCGACTGAAGGTAGCCCGATGCGCCGTACCGGATATCAAAGCTTTATGCGTAATATCGCGATCGGTTTGGGAAATGCACCTTTTGATGAACAAATTGTTCAGGCACTCCATCAGCAGCGCGCCCATCATGATGAGATTGTACAGGTGCATATTGATTGGGCTGTTCAAGAACAACTGGCAAAATCCAGTTAATTTTCCATTTTTACCTAGCGTCACAGTTTCACTTAAAAGCCTTACACACCCTTATTTCAGACTATGGCATAAATACAACTAGTCAAAATGAAATGGAGGAAAGATGATGTCATCAAAAAATCCAAATCAAGAGCTACTTGAACAGCTTCAGGAAGAACAGCAGAAGCACCAACAGCAGCAACCCCAGCATGGGCCAATTAATTCTCCGAAAAACAACCAGCATGAACAGGACCAGCGCGTGTTTAACAAGCAGCATCGTAGTGATCTGCATGGTCAGGATATTCATGGAAATCACAGCAACAAATAAGCTGTCCAGTAAAATGCAAAGCCCACCTTGTGTGGGTTTTGTTTTTTCTATAAGGTCATATTTTGCTAATGAAGATAGCCATGCTTTTACTTAAGATGAAGCATGTAAATAAGTATGAACAAGGACAGACAGATGAACAGTAGTGATGTCGTACGTAATGATTGGTCACGTGAAGAAATACAAGCACTTTATCAGCAACCTTTAATGGATTTAGTGTTTCAGGCACAACAGGTTCATCGTGAAAATTTCACTGCAAATACCGTTCAGGTCAGTACCCTGCTCTCGATTAAAACCGGTAAATGCCCTGAAGATTGCAAATACTGTTCTCAATCAGCTCACTATGATTCCAAACTGGAAGCTGAAAAACGTATTGCAGTCGAGAAAGTCATCCAGGAAGCTAAACAGGCACTGGCTTCTGGCAGTTCACGTTTTTGTATGGGTGCTGCGTGGCGCAACCCGCATGAACGCGATATGCCTTATGTGCTGGAAATGGTACGTGAAGTCAAAGCATTAGGTTTGGAAACCTGCATGACACTGGGTATGCTAAATGAGTCACAGGCAGAACGCCTGAAAGATGCAGGTCTGGATTATTATAACCACAACCTGGATACTTCTCGTGAATACTACTCACACGTTATCAGCACACGTAGCTTTGATGATCGTCTAGATACGTTGGATCATGTGCGTCAAGCTGGCCTGAAAGTCTGTAGTGGCGGTATCGTTGGTCTGGGCGAAAGCCGTAATGACCGGATTGGCTTATTGTATGAACTTGCGACTTTGGCTGTGCATCCGGAATCTGTGCCAATCAATATGCTGGTTCCGATTGAAGGCACACCGATGGCAGATGTAGAAAAACTGGATGTCATCGAGTGGATTCGGACGATTGCCGTAGCACGCTTGCTGATGCCAAAAAGTTATATCCGCCTTTCTGCAGGCCGCGAATCCTTAACCGATTCAGATCAGGCTCTGGCATTTATGGCCGGTGCAAATTCTATTTTCTCGGGTGAAAAACTGTTGACGACCCCTAATACTGCTCAAGGCAGAGATCAGCAACTTTTTGCTAAATTAGGTCTGGTTGCAGAACAGCCAAAACCAGGTGTTCGTAGTCTGGCCACAGATGCCATGACAAGCTAATAATTGTTTAACTTGATGAACTCGTAGAAAAGTTATGTGCAGTAATTAAAATGCCATAACGGGCATTCAGATAATCTCCCACTCGGATTTGATCTGTTCCATTGGCATGATGCACCACTAGCTCTTGAGTGACTGCATCATAGCTAAATGCGTCATAACTGTCTTGATGCAGGCTGAGCCAGTGCAGCGTATCCGCCAGGTTATCATCTACGATATAGGTATCTGCATAGAAATCCTTGCTCATCTTCCGCTGTTCACCCAGTTAAAATTCCCTTTAATTTTAACGTAAATTAGCGAATTACAGACATAAAAAAGTGAGCCTATGCTCACTTTTCTTGCAAGAACGTTAGTCCTTATTTGTCCCGCATTTACGACATTCCCTATGTTCGCCGATTTCTTGCATTTGCTCATATTCATAAATATGCAGACAGAACAGTTTTCTTAAAAGCTGAAGCATCTTTGAAACTCCTGTTTAATCATTTTTTTAATACGCTTCTTAAGATATTCCTTCCTGAAACATCATGATTTTTGACTAAAAAATCACCTCCTATTAATTAACATAATTTTTTCACTTGTAAAATGCATTTCATCTACTTTTCACTTTTTTTGTTAATTTTTTTGAAACGCAACATAGTCCTTTCACGAATATTATTTTTTGGGATTAAAGAGAATAATTTAAATATACCAAACCAAAATAACACCTTGATACAAGACTAACCTATTGTGCTGCAAAGAAGCTCTTTGATGAAAAGATAGAACTGGAAAGATTATTATGTAGCGCCCATCCGGACAGGGAGATCTGTTTAAAACAGTAAACCTGGATAAAACTGCTTAAATAAAAAATATATTAACATTTGCTGTTCAAAAAATAGCGAGAAGTAAATTTAATTGAATAACTAGATTCACTTCTCGCTGGCTCGTACGAAGCAGACGAGCTCACCTTGGTTAACGTTTAACTTCAGTCTGATTTAGATAAAAAAAAACATGTGCAATCAACATGATCACACATGCCAAGGAGGATTTTAAGACTTAAAATAATTCAACGGCAATTTCAAATAAGACACACCGTTGGCTTCAGGCTCAGGGAACTGCCCTGCTTTCATATTGATCTGAATTGCCGGCAGAATCAGTTTCGGCATATTTAAAGTAGCATCACGCTGATGTCGCATTTCGACAAACTCTGCTTTACTGGTACCTTCGTGAATATGAATATTCTGGGTTTTCTGGGTTCGTACATCTGTTTCACAGACATAGTCATGACGTGTTGAAGGCAGGTAGTCATGACACAAGAACATCCGAGTTTCAGGCGGAAGCTGATACAGTGACTGTACCGAATCGAATAAGGTCGATGCACTACCACGCGGGAAATCGCAACGCGCTGTACCATAATCCGGCATAAACAGGGTATCACCGACAAATACCGCATCCCCGATTACATAGCTGAGACAGGCCGGTGTATGCCCTGGCGTAGGAATATTATAGGCATCCAGTTCACCAATCTTGAAATGCTCATGATCCTCAAACAGGTAGTCAAATGGTTGCAGGGCATTAAACTGTTTCATGTCCAGGTGATAAATCGCACCAAAGGTTTCCTGTACCACAGAAATCTTCTGGCTCATGGCAATTTTACCGCCCAGTTCTGCCTTGAGATATTGCGCTGCTGTCAGATGATCGGCATGAACATGGGTTTCCAGAATCCACTCCACAGTTAAATTTTCTGCCTTAACATAGGCAATAATACGATCTGCGTGTGTAGTCGATGTGCTGGCCGAGGCCGCATCATAATCCAGGACACTGTCAATAATGGCACAATGTCCGGTTGCAGGATCACTCACCACATAACTGAAAGTATTGGTGTTTTCTTCAAAGAAATCTTGCACAACCGGTTGTTGTACCTGTTTTTCCATTGAAATGTCTTGCATAGTTAAGCTCCTGACCATTTACGGTGAATCCATACACCCACCAGCATTGCTACAACAAAATAGAGCACTTGATAGTGACCCAAACCGATCAAGGTGAAACTTGGTGCCGGACAGATGCCCGCAATCCCCCAACCCACACCAAATAAAACCGCACCGGTAATCAGTTTCTTATCTATCTGATTATTTTTAGGCAAATCAATAGGCTCATTAAATACTGTTTTCGGTTGAGCCGCACGTACCGCTTTCTGGAAAGGAATAAAGGCCACCGCAATCGCGCCCATCATCACAAAGGCCAGACTGGCATCCCAATCACCAAACAGATCCAAGAAATCGAGTACTTTTTCCGGATTAGACATGCCTGACACCATCAGACCCACAGAGAACAGAGCACCAAATAAAAAGGCAAACACATTTTTCATTCTAGAATGCTCCTGTGATATGACGGATAATATAAACGGTGACAAAACCTGCAAACATAAAAGTCATCGTCGCGACAATAGAACGCTTAGACAGCCGACTAATGCCACAAATTCCGTGACCACTGGTACAGCCCGACCCCAAACGTGTCCCGAAGCCTACCAGCAGACCCGCCACAATCATCATCAATGGGCTGGCATTCAATTCGATTTCAGGTTGTACAAACAGACCATAAATAAACGGTGTGATGATCAAGCCTGATAAAAACCAGATCGCAGGCGTTTTAAATACAGTTTTTGGGTTTAATACCTGCCCAACCAAACCACTGATTCCTGCAATACGGCCATTGACGTACAGATAGCCGACCACTGAAAGTCCGAGCATTAAACCGCCAATAAATGCGATGAGGAAGTCATGCATGGTGAATCAATCTCTATACAATATACTTTTTTATATTATATAATAAAAAATAATAATCAAGCAGTTTTATGGTAAATTGTGTAAACTGCACGGGCTACATCTAAGGTTTTGAGGACATCTATGGATATGATTGCTGCAAATGCCAAAATTGATTTTTCACAGGTCGATTTCGTCAGCCAATGCCTAAAAGTTTTAGCCAATCCTGATCGTCTGAAAATCTTATGTGTCCTGGTTGACGGGGAAATGAATGTTCAGGAAATTGAAGAATCTACCGATATTCATCAACCTACACTTTCACAACAGCTGACTGTACTGCGTAAGGCCGACATGGTTGGCACCCGACGTGAAGGTAAACAGATTTTCTATCGTCTGAGTGACCCCAAGGTCTTGAGCCTGATGCAAAAGCTGTACGAGCTGTATTGCGCCCAACCCTCTTCCTAGTGCAGCCAAAAAGAAATGATCAGAAGCAGTCCGCTAAAAGCAGTAAACAGGTTTAGCCATACGGGATACTGGGTGTAATAACCTTCAATAAATTCCGGCGGTCGCAGTGATGCCAACCCCCGTCGATATTGCAGGATTGAGGCGAAATTTACCAACATACCAAATACAATCACCGCAATTCCCAACCATTGTGAATAAGCTATTTTCTGTGCATAAGTGTCTGGGTCCACCAGTTGCACTAGCAGGTTGGATTTTTCAATCACAAAACCAAAAGCAATTAATGCCAAACCACTCCGGTTCCACGCCAGAGCGGTTCGTTCCAAAGCAAGCAGTACCCGTGGATCATCCAAATTTGACATGTCTTATCTGCTCTTCATGCTTAGCCTATCCACCAATGTAAATCTGCTCCCCTATCATGTATAGAGGTTTTAAGTAAAAATTACTTTTTCTATCATGTAGTTAAAATCTTATTGTTCAAAAATTTCCTTGACGTCCATCGCCAAGCCTTGAGTAGATTTAAATTCACCCTGACTGTTTTTCCAGGCCATCGACGGTGTGGAGAAAAAGCCGTATTTCCCCATCAAGGCCTGATTGGCATCAATTCTGGCAGCAATTTCGGCAGGAATCTTTTCCATTTTCTTGAGCTGCTTTTTACCTTTATTCTTGTTCATATCGTTAAAAACTGCCGCTGGATCTTTCGACATTAACAATGTTGCCACCTGACCACGGCTTTCTTCACGGATCACACCGACCTGAATATGACGCAGCTGTACCTTGCCTGATTCGACCCAAGGTCGGGCCGCCTGCCAGAATTTATAGCAATATGGACAATTGGGATCGGAAAAGACATAAACCACCCGTAGTGCATCCGGCTTACCATCCTGAATCCAGGTCGATTTTTCCAGGGTTTTCCAGACGTCGTCCAATACCGCTTTTTTCATATGCTTTTCAATCTGTTCATTGGATAGGCTTTTCCCTTGCGCATCAAACAGTTCGCCCTTGATATAATATTTGTCATCATTGGAGATAAAGAGCGTATTGGAGTATTGGTCTTCATGCCCCACCCAGCCGGTCATTCCTTGCGGTGCCGGAATCTGTTTTACAAACACAAAACCCTGTTTTTCAATGTTCTGTTTAATATTTGCCTGTGTGTGCATGCTCATGATCAGGAACATACCTGCACCAAGCACCTGGTGAATTTTATTCATACTAAGTCCTTCCGTTTTTTTAAGGTTGATCTGAAATTCTGTTTAAATATTGCTGCAACATGGCCGGACTGAGTTCCCCCATATGCCGCTCGACCAGCTGGCCTTGAGCATTAAAAAACAGCGTCGTTGGCAGGCCAAAACTATTCAGCTGCTGGGGTAGTTCACCATATGGGTCCAGCAGGACATGTTTAAATTGAAACTGATGTTTTCTTAAATAGGCATTTACGGTGGCTACCTCCTCACCCTGATTGAGCATGATAAAATTCACTTGAGGATGCTGCTGGACTGCTCTGGCCAACACCGGCATTTCGCGGTGACAGGGCGGACACCAGCTCGCCCACAAATTAATTATCGTGGGCTGGCCAATGAATTGGCTGAGTGAAATCTTGTCTGTACCCAAACGCTCCTGTTCTAGTCCAGCAAAGGCTAGATCAGGAAACGCTGCTTCAGTTTTTAGGCTGGATTTGAACGCGAGTCCAAGCCCGACCCAGAGTACCAATATGATCAACAAAATGGCTTTGAATCGGGTCTGCAGCTGTCTATTTCGAATGACATACCACAAAGCACCAAGCAGCACCCCTCCCCATAAATGGAAACCTTTGTCCTGGATTTTCAGTATGTCGATGGGTGCTGCAAAATACAGCTCGGCATTAAGCAGGACGAAAACAAGACGCGCACCCAGCATTCCAACCAAAAAACTGCTCCAGAGCAAATCCTGACTTTGTCCAAGCTGCTGTTTAGACCATGAATACTTTCTGGCTAATCCAAACAGGATGGCAGATAACAGCATCAAGCCAGTGGCAACAATAATAAGTGTCCAGGGCAACATCAAAGGTCCCAGATGCAGTGCATCACTGGAAATCATCATGGTTGCTCCCCTTGCAGTTGCTGCAATGTGCCTAGTAAATGTGCCGCACTAAAGCTTCCGGTCAAACGCAAGTCCCGCTGTTCCTGATGCGCTGCATTTAAAAATATAAAAGTAGGTGGACCCAGGATTTGCCGTTCTTTTAGAAGCTCATCCTGACTTGGATGATAGTGAGTCAGGTCTAATTTGATACGAACCACATTTTGTAAAGCCGCCTGGACATCACTACGTGAAATCACTTCCTTTTCAATCGGTTGACAGGCCACACACCAGTCTGCATAAACATCAATCACTACCGGCTGTTCGCGATGTTTGGCTAATAGCTGTTGCAATTGTGCGGCTGTGCTGACCTTCTGCCATTCAAGCCGTGATTCTACATGGGCGACCTGTACCTGGCTCCAGACATGATAGAGCTGCATGCCTCCTGCATAGACCAGTAAACCACTGAGCAGCATCAGGACTATTTTCGATACAGACCGATGCACATGAGGCAGCATCTTGAACAAGAAGTAGCCTGAACAGGTGATCAGTACCACGCCCAAAAGGCTCAGATATAAAATACCGGGCAATAGTGGACGGGCGAAATACAAGGCCAGCGCCAGCATGACAAAACCAAAACTAAACTTCAGGCGATCCATCCAGATGCCAGGTTTGGGTAAAAGATGGGACCCAAATACGGCAGCAATAAATAGTGGTAAGCCCAGCCCAAGGCCTAAGACGAACAGATAACTGGCTCCCAGCATCGGTTGATTGAGCTGAGACACATAGATTAAGGCACCGGCCAACGGTGCACTCATACATGGCCCTACAATCAGTGCGGCGATCATGCCCATAAGACCAGCACCAATCAGCGTGCCACCCTTCTGCTTTTGCTGCCATTGATCCAGACGCTGCAACATTCCTTGGGGTAAGGACAGCTGAAATGCTTCGAACAGATTAAGTGCGAACAAAACAAACAGAATGCTGAAAATACTGATGAATACCGGACTTTGAAACCAGCGCTGAAAACTATAACCGAGCTGTGCCACAGCAAGTCCCATGACCGCATAGACCAGTGCCATACCCAAAACGAAAACCAGCGCAATTAGTGCCGCACGGTAGCCCCGGTGCTGCTGAACCAGAATTCCCGTTAAAATTGGAATTAAAGGTAAAGAACATGGTAAAAATGCCAGCAGAATGCCAAGCCCGAGAAAAATCAGGGCATTAATTAACAGACCTTGTTCTGACAGCAGACTTAAAAAATACTGGTCATTGTTCCACTGGCTATTCATGCCTGCTGACGAAGTTTGATTTTTAGGGTCTGCAATGAGCTGGTCATTTTTCTCTGTTAATTCCACCTCAGGCTGCACCACAGGTTCAGAAACTGCAGCGACTTGTATTTCCTCTATCTTTTCTTCGGTCAGTGCTTTATCTGTAATTGGAGTTTGCTCTATAGCTTGGAGCTCATCTTTCTGAGCAGTCAGAATTTTTTCGTTTACTTGTGGCTGTGTAGTGCTGGCCAGCAGCTTTTGAGGCTTGCTCAAGTTTTGCGCTGGAAATAAACCATCTGCATCAGTTGTTACTGTGGTGCGTTGTACCGGATAACATAAACCACTTTCTGCACAGCCCTGCCATTGCACTACAAACTGCTGGTTGGGCTGCACATTCATATTGGTTTTGACTTGCCCATAATGCACTTGGGTCAAACCGAAATTGGGATCGTCTTTGTCTTCGGGTTTGGGCAACGCCAACTTGACTGGGGTCTGCTGATGAGACACTTTAAGCTGGTCATGATACAGGTAATAACCCTCTGCGATTTTCCAGCTAAGCTCTGCCTGATCCTGGCTTGTAGAAACCACCTGAAACTGAAATGCCTGATCCGGTGGTAAAAAGTCTGCATGTACAGTTCCCGTCATGATTCCAACGCCGATCACGGCACCCAATATCCACTTCAACATCCAGCTGCTCTCCTCCTGTTAGGACTGCATTATTGAAAAACTAAAATTAAGGCAACATTAACAGCCCAAATCATTTATAAAATAATGGCAGTTTGATCAGGATGTTCTATGTTTATTGTATTGGTTGAGGATGACCCCTATATCGCACAGAGCATTTGTGCTGCTCTGAACTATCTGAATATTTCAGTGGAGCATGTTAGTCACGCACGTGCTGCGGATTATTTTATCCGGCATAGTGCAGTCGATTTGTGTTTGCTGGATTTAGGTCTGCCGGATCAGGATGGCCTGGAGTTGCTGCACAGCTGGCGACGCGACCAGATTGATCTCCCGGTACTGGTATTGACGGCGCGGCTGCGGACCGATCAGTGTGTTCAGGCCCTGAATGCCGGTGCCGATGACTATCTGACCAAACCCTTTGAACTGGATGAACTGATTGCCCGGATTCATGCCCTCAACCGGCGCCACCGTGGCTTTGCCTCGAATACACTGCAATTTGATGAACTGGTTCTGAACCGGGATACCCAGACTGTGACCTATCAAGACCAGGCCGTGAATTTATCTCGCCGTGAATTCAGCCTGCTGGAAACCCTGATGAGCCACCCCAACCAGATCCTGAAAAATGAACAGCTTATTGACAAGCTCTATGGTTTTCAGGACTCTATCGAGAGCAACGCCCTGAATGTACACATTTATCACCTGAGACAAAAACTGTATCCAGACTTGATTCAGACCGTTCGTGGTGTGGGATATATTTTCAAACCGTTTGAGCATCGTCATGTTTAGTCACAGCTTGAAATGGCGTTTGGTCATGAGTCTTTTGGCCGTGTTTATTGTGTTGTGGAGTGCGGTATTTTCATGGCTGTATATTGACCTGAAACAGCGTTTACAAGACACACTGGATCAACGCTTATCGGCATCTGCACAAATGGTTGCCCGGCTGATTCAGCAGTTACCGCTGGATAGTCTGGGGGATGCAACCCTATCAAAATTAGCCAAGAATGATGATGCAAACCAGTTAATTGCCTGTGAAGTCTCTCTTTTTAGCTCTGACATCTCGTTAGGTAATCAGGTGATTGCCAAAACACGCGGTGCCCCCCAAAATTTAAGCCAGCGACCAGAAGGATTCAGCACCTGGCAGCAGGGTGATACGGAATGGCGCAGTTATGTCCTGCGTCGTGGTGATATTCAGGTGGTGGCGGCAGAACGCATGTTGTTGAGGGATACCTTACTACAGCAGATCCTGCAGTCCGTACTGGTTCCCTTGATCTTCTCATTGTTGATCTGTATTGCCCTGATCATCTTTATTATCCGCAGACAGTTCCGGCCTTTGGATCAGCTCAGTCAATACCTGAACCAGAAAAACCTTAGCTATTCAGAGGCGGCAGATTTTTTAATGCAGCTCAAGCCTGCAAGCATTCCTCAGGAAGTACAGCCTTTTGTCAACAATTCCACACAGTTGATTCAGAAACTCAATGACAGTCTGCAACAGGAGAAAGCCTTTAGTGCCTATGCTGCACATGAATTACGCAGTCCCCTGACCGCAATTAAAACCCATGTACAACTGGCCCAGCTGATCGGTCAGCAGCAGCACCTGCCTGAATCCATTCAGCACAATTTGCAGCAGGCCAATGAGAGTATCCGGCGTTATACGCTGTTACTCGAGCAGCTTTTATTGCTGACCCAATCAGAAAACAGTATCCAAGCAATGCCTGAAGCCATCTGGCTTCGCCCCACGCTTGAGAAGGTGCTTGCAGACTTAAGTACACGCTATCCAGAAATGAATGAAAAAATACAGGTAGACTGGGAAAGTCTAGGCGAAATTCAGCTACCTGAATTTGTGCTGTATACGGTACTGAAAAATCTGCTTGAAAATGCACTGCTACATGCACAAGCTGCCCATATCTGGATTTCCATGCAGTCTGATTACCTAGTAATTGAAGATGATGGACAACAACTTACAGCCGAGGATATCCAACATTTAGGACAACGCTTCTGGCGCAAATCTGCTCAGCAGCATGGCCATGGTCTGGGACTGGCATTGACCGCTAACCTGTTAAAACAGTATGGCTACCAGCTCTCTTTCAATGCCCTTCGACCCTATGGGCTCCGCATTGAAATCAAGTACGGCGTGTCTAAGCGTGACCCGCAAGCTTAGGAATATCCAGCCATACGGCTGTTGGAAAATACCGGGTCAGATACTCCTTTAAATATTGAATGGTATCCATCGCAATCGTTTGGTCCTGATGGTCATCAGCATGGTTAAATGCCACAGCATGAAGTGCGACTTTACGCTGTTTGAGTAGCTCCAGACTCAGTAAAGTATGATTAATACTGCCTAGACGGCCTGAAGTCACCAGAATGACAGGATAATCGTGCGCTGCAATATAATCGATTGTCAGCATGTCCCGGGTTAGCGGCACCATTAATCCGCCTGCCCCTTCAAGCAAAACCCGGTCATAACGCTCGGCTAGTATAGTGGCTGCCTGCTGAATTTTTTCGAAATCGATTGAACGCCGATCCAGTTCAGATGCCAGATGCGGTGAGGCTGGATAGCTAAAAATTTCTGGCATGGTCAGCTTGTCATGATCTTCAGGCAGCAGCCCACACCCCATGATCATCCTGTGCTGCTCGATATCTTCTGAAACATCCACATTGCCAGTTTGAATCAGCTTTTGGGTAATGGTTCGAATCCCCTGTTCATTCCAGCTTCTGGCCAAAAAACCGGTGGCATAGGTCTTACCAATAGCGGTATCAATGCCGCTGACAAAAAAGATTTTCGAACTCATAGAGCTTTCCGTGCAATCAGGTAAATGGGATGGTAGGTCAAAGGATAACTCCCTGTTTCCGG
Organism: Acinetobacter sp. 226; assembly: GCF_048147925.1. Classification (NCBI taxonomy): domain Bacteria; kingdom Pseudomonadati; phylum Pseudomonadota; class Gammaproteobacteria; order Moraxellales; family Moraxellaceae; genus Acinetobacter; species Acinetobacter sp. 226. Next base: position 17,984 of record NZ_JAYWYX010000009.1, read on the forward strand.
GATCTGGAATTGAGCATAATGTTGCTCGAACTGCGCAAGTAAACATTTGCTCCAGCGAAAACCCTGAGCCGTTGCCTGCACACCGGTAGATTTCATGTGTTTTAGCACATCTCTAGGCTGGGCAAAGTTGAGCTGGATCCGTTCTTCATTTGCCATTAGTAGTTCAAAGCCCTGTGCCTGCAAGATATTGGCTACAGTTTCCAGTGGTAAATAATCCAGACCCTGTCCTGTTAACACTTTAATTTCTTTTAAATTGTCTTCTGCATAACTGGCAAAACAGAAATATCCTGACGGGTTCAAGGCAGTGGCCACTTTTCGGATTAAGGCCGGTAGCTCCTGAATCCACTGCAAGGCTGAACAGGACACCACCAACTCTAAAGACTGCGGTAATGGCAACTGTTCGATATCGCCTATGCCCCAAATGAATTGCTCAGTTTCAGGAAAATGCTGTTTCACTTCAGGATAAAGATCATTTAAAAACAACTGATCAACTCCATAATGCTGTAAAAAAGCATGGCTAAACAGACCTGAACCACAACCAATTTCCAGCGCACGTTGCATATGCAGTTGAGGAATATGCAGTTGCATTAAATGAAGTAAATGTTGAGCGACATGGCGCTGTGCTACTGCATGCTGATCATAACTGTGCTGAGCCTGAGCAAATCGTTGTGCAATCAGTGTGTTATTCATGGCTGATACTGCTCCAGTACACTAAAACAGTGCTGAATTTCCTGATTCTTTATTCCATGATGCAAACATATCCGCAATCGTGACGAGTTTTTGGGAACAGTGGGTGGACGTACAGGCAATACATAAAAACCATGATCTTGCAAATAGGCTGCTGAAGCCACGGTCTGATGTGTATCTCCAATAATGACCGGAACAATCTGGGAACTTGACGGACAGTCATAACCCAGATTTTTTACTGCCTGCTGACTGTATTGTGATAATGCAGTTAACGCTTGACGTTCTGCCTGTAAGCCCTGCTGATGCTGAAAGATAAAATTCGTCCAGGCCATGCAGATGGGAGGTTGGGCCGTACTGAAAATGAGCGGGCGCATTGAATTAATCAGATATTCCCGGATTACCGGTTCGCAGACCAAATAGCCGCCAACCGAAGCAAGCGCTTTACCAAAGGTACCTACCAGGAAATCGATATCCCCTATCACATTATATTGCTCGGCACAGCCCAGTCCACGTAAACCGCGTACGCCTATCGCATGCGCTTCATCAACATACAGCATGACTTTAGGATGCTGTTTCTTTAGCGCCACCAAAGCAGTTAAATCGGTTTCATCCCCATCCATACTAAAAATGGATTCTGTGACGACAATGATACGTTCAATTGACTCATCTGAATGATATTTCAATAAAAGTTGTGCCAAGTGATCTAAATCATTATGCCGATATCGCACATAATTCGCTTTAGATAAACGGATACCATCAATCATACTGGCATGAACCAGTTTATCAGCAATGATTTGGGTCTTACTGTCCGCAAGCGCAGGTAAAATCCCGATATTCATATGATAGCCGCTATTAAACAGCAGTACCGCACGGCCAAAGGCTTGCGACATGTTATGTTCAAGCTGTTCATAAGCAGGGAAATTTCCTGTCAGCAACCGGGAGGAACTGGCACTCATCTGCCGCTCAGAAACAGGAGTCATATCAAAAAATGCTTCCCGTAAATCCAGTTGGCTGGCAAGGCCCAGATAATCATTCGATGCCAGATTCAACATGGTTTTGCCGTTGAGTTCAAAATGGGCAGCACTGGTAATGTTGGATTTAAACTCGCGATACTGACCTTGTTGCTTTAATACATCAAGTTGCTGTGCAAAATGTTCGAGGTGATTCATGCTGCAAGCTCCAGGTGCTGAATCATAGCGATCATATGTTTCAGCAATGTCTGCAATTCGGCTGTAGAAATAATAAAAGGCGGCATGACATACACCAGTCTGCCAAATGGACGAATCCATACACCACGACGAACACATTCTGCCTGGAATTCAGCCAGATTCACTGACTGATGCAGCTCAACCACTCCAATTGCCCCAAGCACCCGCACATCTTTGACTACAGGATGCCCCTCTAAAACATACAAAGTACTTAATTGCTGTTCAATGCGCTGGATATTGGTTTGCCAGTTCTGTGCCAGTAAAAGCTGGATACTTTTTACTGCAACTGCACACGCCAACGGATTGGCCATAAAGGTCGGGCCATGCATAAAAACGCCCGCTTCACCCCGAGAAATGGTCTCTGCAACCTGCCTGGTGGTGAGCGTAGCAGACAATGTCATATAGCCACCGGTCAGGGCTTTACCTAAACAAAGTATGTCAGGGATGATATCGGCATGCTCATAGGCAAATAACTTACCAGTGCGTCCAAAACCTGTCGCAATCTCATCCAGAATCAGGAGTACATCGTATTGCTTACACAAAGCTTTGGCTTGACGTAAGTATTCAGGATGATAAAAACGCATCCCCCCCGCACCCTGAACGATCGGCTCAATAATCAGGGCAGCGATTTGTCTGTGTTTTTCTGCCAGTAACTGTTCCAGTGGCTGGATATCCTGCTCCTGCCATTCGCCATTGAAACTACTTTCAGGTGCAGGAACAAAATATCGATTAGGCAGGCTTGAACCGAAAATTTGATGCATGCCCGTGACGGGATCGCAAACTGACATCGCGTTCCATGTATCACCATGGTAGCCCGAACGTGTCGTGACAAAATTACTTTTTTCCGGTTGATCTTGGGCATGCCAGTATTGCACCGCCATTTTCAAGGCAACTTCTACAGCAACCGAACCGGAATCAGCAAAAAAGACTTTATCAAGCTCAGATGCCGTAATCTCCAGCAGGATTTTCGCAAGTTCAATGGCAGGCTGATGGGTCAATCCGCCAAACATCACATGTGACATCTTATTAAGCTGCTCAATGGCGGCCTGATTCAGCTCAGGATGACTGTAGCCATGAATCGTACACCACCAGGAGGACATACCATCAATCAGCGCCGTGCCATCTTGCAGATAGATCTGGGCACCGCTGGCGCTAGCGACCGGATAACATGGCAAGGGTGCAGTCATTGAGGTATAGGGATGCCAAATATGCTCTTGATCAAAAGCGTCAAACACAAAATTCATCCTGAAAAATTGTGGAAATATCGATCTTAGCCTGCTCAGTTAAAAATGCAAATGACTGAACTCTCTATCTTGCTGAAGTAACTGGTAAATCATCCAGAAAATCCATAATAGGGGTTAGCAGCAATTCTGTATCGAACAGGATTGCATCATGCGCAGCCTCGATTTCTTTGACTTTGATCAAACTTTGTTGATAAAAGACAGATTCTATGGAAACTTGGTAAGGAACTAGTGAATCTTGGGTTGAAAATATAAACAGTATCTTCGTTGAACAGGTTTTTAAGATCTCTACCAAATTTAATTGTTTCAAAAGATAAAGATGCTTTTCTTGATGATTTAAATTAATTAAAGACAGTTTGGATTGTAAATATTTTACCCGTTGCCGTGCATCCTTCGCCCCCATACAGACAAGATGACTAAAACGTTTCAATGTCGTTAGCATGTCCAGTCGGGCCGCCTGAGAAAATTTTTCAAAATCAGCTTCAGGCATTGCCTGTTGCCAATGTGTATTAACCACAAAACAGGGATTAGACATACAGGCAATCACAGGCTTTGCTACCCCTGTCTGCTGATAGATTTCATTGGCCAAATATATGGCCAATTGTCCCCCTAAAGACCAGCCTATGAGTACATCATAATCTTGTGCGAGCTTTATCTTTTCCTGCAGGGTCGCTGCATCAAATGGGTCAAAAATATCAGAGATTGCGACTGTATGATCTGGCCTGAGTTTTTCAGAAAATTCTTCCAGGACTGTTGTTCCTAATCCCCAGCCTGCGATCAATAAAATATTCATCTATAGTTCCATATTAAAAATACAATATGACTGCAAGCCATAGAGATTTTTTGAAATCAAAATTATTGCTTTTCAAAAAAGCATGAAAATACTTTTAGCCTGAAAACTTTCTTTTTCAAAATTAAAATATTATTTATTACAGCAAAATACCCTGTGCCACCGCTGCCGCAGGTTTCTCTAAAAAGAAAAAATTTTCGTGTTAACAGATACAAAAGCTCCAGAACATATCGGTTACAGCGATATCTGTAAAGAATAAAACAACTGTTTATTGACCTAGCGCTGATCAGTCATTACATTCATCTTCTACTATTCAGTGTGGTAGGCTGCTGGATCTCGGTTCGCATATCTATAAATAGTATCCAGATCTTTTTCAATTGACCCGGAAACGATATGGGGTAAAAACTGATTTACCTTCACAAAGATTTTTTCAGGATAACCCACCTGATAGGACTGACAGTCTGTCTCTAAAAAACGATAAAACTCTTGTGCGACAAAATCAGGATCATCCATTTTAGTTCCCAGTGCCTGATTCATTTCTGTGACATTTGCATCATTCATCTCCGTGATCGTTGCTCTTGGTGAAAAATAACGAAATTGACTTGAGGTCTTAGCATACTCACGTGCCAAGGCTTCGGTAGCACCGCGCAAGGCGAATTTACTGGCACAATAACTGACATAACCCGGATAGCCAATGCTGCCAAAGGTAGAGCCAATATGAATGATCTGGCTTGACTGATTTTTTGACATTAGTGGAATAATGCCCTGCACCAGTTGCAAGGGATAGACCACATTAATCAGCATCATCTGCTCCATCATTTCCTGTGCTTGCTGTGAGAACAGACTGAAATCATTGATACCGGCATTATTGATGTAATAGTGAATGGGGGTATTCAGTTCGGCCAGCGCACCCAGTAATTCGTTACGGCTGTGCTGCTCGGCCAGGTCACAGCAGATCCCTTGCAGTTGTATATCCGGATAACGCTGTGCCAGTTTTTCACCTAATTTTCGCAAAGTCTGTTCATTACGTCCGACCAGAACCAGATTCAGGCCATTTTTTCCAAGAATATCGGCAATGGCCTGACCAATGCCACCGGTCGCACCTAGAAGAACTGCTGTTAAATTGGACATAGATCACTTCTCTTATGGTTGAATTTTTTAGATGTCTTTTTCTGCTTTGCTTAAAAGTCAGGATTCAGGCCCAGTCCCATACAGATATACAATTTACGCTGCTCAAGTGGCACCAAGATTTCACGTCGGCCATGCATAAAGCGTTTGTTATCAATGATTACCAGATCACCATCCTGCCAGTCAATTTCTGAGGTCCGGGCTTCACACCGCTCTGCCAGTTCGGCGAGTAAGTCTGGACTGATCTCTGAACCATCAGCAAAATGAAAACGGGGTTTTTCATAATTGTAAGAAGGCCCGAGTAAGGTATTGGCAAAGGCTGGAATACCCTTAAGAGTGTCATGGCGGACCATCGGCATGTTTAAATGGTAGTGCACCCCTTGATCGTGTGCCGGGCTAATCTGCTGTCCAGGCACCATCTGGATAAAGCGTTCCAGCTCCTGTAGGCCGACCTGCTCTGCATTTTCAATATTCAAGACAGTGGCCACATACTTCTGCCAGATCGGTTTGGGTAAATAACGGCTAATGGTCATCGGTTCGGCAAATTTCTGCTTGAGAGCAGCCGACATATTTTTCCAGACTTCATGCCCATCACATAAGGTAGTCTGCGAACCGCGCGAAGCACTTTTTTCACTGAAAAAGGCGATGATATCGGGCGGTAAAGGTGTCGTGCCATTTTCAATATGCAGTCCCATGGCTTGGCTACCTGCATCAACTTTCTGGGACTGGCGAGTGATATTTTCGCGTGCAGGATCATAAGTCAGCCGCTGGCATAGCCTATTCATGAGTTCACTAAACGAGGTCACGTCATAGTGTTCATGTCTTAACAAGACACAGCCCTGTTCTACCAATTGCGTTTTAATCTGATTAGGTGTGGTGTGCAAAGCTTGCTGTGCAATATTCATGTGTTCTCTCTCATTCAACAGGTCAATGGGTCTGTGAACTAGGCAAAATTAAGTTGGGACTTGTCCGGTATCAGTTCAGCCTGAAACTTTTGCTGGATCTGCTGTCTGCGCAGTTTGCCGTTATCGGTCAACATCTGGTTGTCTAAAGAAAATGGCTCGGGAGCACGGCACCAGTGTTTGATCTGGGCATAGTCCGGCATCCGGCTGTTGGCCCGCTGAAGCGATACTGCCAGTTGCTGGTCTGGCGTATCATCCGGGGCATAAATCACGGCCGACAGATAGGGCTGGGCTTCGCCAAAAATGGCAATCTGCTGGATTTCCGGCTCGGTCAGACTGTTGGACTCAACCCATTCCGGAGAAATATTGCGTCCAAAACTGCTGATAATCATCTGCTTGATGCGTCCGGTAATGTACAAATAGCCTTCCTCATCAAAATAGCCGGCATCACCTGTATGAATATACGGTGTCGCAGTCATGTCATTGACATAACCCAGCATGGCATTGCCCTTCACTACTACTTCGCTGTTGGGTGCAATCTCAACTTCGACATGCGGTAAAACCCGACCTACACTGCCAATACGGCGTGCACCCGGCAAATTCAGACTGACTACCGAGGCACACTCGGACAGGCCATACCCCTCATAAACCGGAAGGTTAAGTTGCTGGCACTGTTTGAGTAAATCAGCAGAGACTTTCCCTCCACCGACCGCAATAAATTTCAGCGTCTTGAACCCTGCAGTACCGTGTTCAGCGCTATATTCCACAATCGCTTTCAGCATCTGCGGCAATAAAATCACACTTTCGATTTGATAGCTCTGTACTGTATTTAAAAACCGCTGTGTATCAAAAGTATGGTTAGATACCAGACCGAACTGGCTCACCTCACCGACTACTACAGCGCGTCCCATACTCAGTGTGACATAAATGCCGGCAATATTTTCTAGCAAGGTGGCAAATGGAATCAGGCACAAATGCCGTCCAAGCTGACTGCTGGCCAGTGCTTGACTGAGTGAATACGTAATTGATTCTATGGTATCTTCTGCCAGACACACGCCTTTCGGTGTTCCGGTACTGCCTGAGGTATAGGTGATTTTTGCCGGATGCTGGGTCTGTAAAGAAGATGAATACTGTACGGCCTGCTTTAGCTGAAAAAAGCGTGCATGTAGCTGGCCAGCAATAAATATCTCATCTCCACTCATGTCTTGAGCCAGATTTAACAGCCATTCTGATGCAGAGAAAGATTCATCCAGAATACAGAGCAGCTCGGTTTGGCTGTCGGAAAGCAGATGCCGTACTTGGGCTACAGTAAAAAATAGAGGAACAGGTATTACAGTCATGCCGGTTTTTTGTGCGGCAAGATCAACTACTATCCAGTCCATACTATTTACGCCCCACAGGGCCAGATGGCGCAGATTAAGCTGCATGAAACTGGCACTCAATAATTCTACCCGCTGCTGCAGCTCTGCATAGCTGAGGGTCGTTTGTGCGGTGACTACCGCTTCTCGCTGCGGATATTGTCGTGCTTGCAGGCTGATACGTTCAAATAAAGCAGTCATCATTTAAATTCTGTGCCTCGGTAATCAAGCAAAATGCTTTAATGACTAAATTGATAAAGTTGACGAGCGACTTGTAGGGCTTCTGCCACATCAATCGCCAGGACATAAGGTTTCTGCTGGTAATAACTGCCCCACAGGCGCTGTGCCTCTCCTAAGACTTGCGGGTCAGCTTTTTCAAGCACATGAAAACGTAATCCCATCTGTTGCAACACATAACGCACCGCAGTTGTCCCGGTACATACAGCCCATTCGATGCATTGCTGCGAGAGATGAAAGACCAGAAATGCCACTATCAGTTTGGCCTGATTTATGTCGACTGCAGCCAAGTTGCCAATTTCTACAATCTTGTTCCGACTAATCTCCGTCTGGCTGAGTTTGCCAAGAATATTTTCAATTGGTTCATCGAGATACTGTTCCAGGAAGGCATTGGTTTGGTGTAAATGCTCCATGCCAATCACAACCTGCATTTCTGCTCCGTCATAACCGGCAAACAGGGTCGAAGAGAAGGTGGATATCGTGGCCTGATGGACTTGTTGATATTTTTCCTGAATAAAATTTTCCAGTGCTCGACGTTCACACGTCTCACCACGGTGTACAGTTTGTACGCTTAGCTGTAGAGCATTATCTTGTACCGAGATCACGGGATCAAAGTGATGGGCCTGTAGTGAAAATTTATTTAGACTGATTTGTTTTTTGTATTGAGACTGCTTGAAATATCCATCCAAATAATGAATCTGATCAGATGACTGAGGATCAAAACTAAACTTGATCATTCGGCTCATACCACGAAATTAACTTGCTACTCAAGATAGAAGTCCTACCTTAAAAAATTCTTAATTTTGTGCAATCAAATGTAAAAGCTGTTTATATAAATTCTACATATCGTTTTTTAAGGGGATGGTGAATTATATTTAGATGGATCGGCAGGCGCCGTTTAAAAATACTAAGGTAATAATGACAGTGCTGTCCAATTTGTAGCACTCAGTTTATTCAAAGCGGCTTGGGGGTTATCTTAGCAAATCATATGCTCTAATTTACGCTCGTACAAATATCTGGAAATTTGAAATAAAATCTTTCTTTTTGGATTTCTTTAAACTCATCTCTGTTAGTAATCCACGTTGTCACCCTTAAGAAGGATAGTCCTTCTTCATTTGATTTTATAAGCTGTAAAAAGCAAATAGCTGAGTAAACATAAGAATATAAAAAGAAGGCCATCGGACTTGCTCTACAGAAAAAAATCTAAGCAATGATGGATCCATGGATACTAAATATAGTAATTGAAATAACCTCCCCACTCCCACCGGAAGGAAAATAAAAATACTCCAATTGTCCTTATAAAACTCTAGTGATTTCCATTTTGGTTTCTTTTCAGATGTTGGCCTTGCAATACTGAACATGGCATTACCATTTATTTTTATTGCTTACATAGATTTTAGAATAAAAAAAGCACTTAAGAGAATCGCTCCTAAGTGCTTGATATATTTGGTGGGCCCAGACGTTACCATACTTTAATTTAAGTACTTGTTTTATAGTTATTTATTTTTAATGGTGTGAAGAAGGTACAAACACGGATACATGAGTTTTTTTGTTACTTTTTGTATTTATTTTCATTTTTTCTTAAAACTAATAGTTGAACTTATTCAGCACTAATTTTATATCATCGTTCAATAGATAATATTCTGAAAGATGTTAGCTATTTTTCTAAATTAGCCCTTTTAGATTTTATCCTAGAAGTGATTTTAGTATTTAAAATGAATGTAGATTGTCTCATATCTTCCTAAATTTTAGATTTTGCGATTTTCCCCTGTAATCCTTTCCTTGTCTAACTTTCCGCATTGCATTACCCTTGCGATTCGTATGCGACACATGCGATATCTAGCCGTTCATGTCGCATACTCCGCATTGGAATCGCACACCCTTTGCAACATGGATAACCTTGTGCCATGGGGGTTTCAGCCATAAATCGAAAAATCGCAACTATTTCAGCAATGCCGGATTTAATTCGATGTAAGTGGAGCGGTTAATTGTCACCAGACGCACATAATTAAACTCGATCAACTCATTTAAACATGGGTCAAATTCCTTCGCTTTTCTTATCTGAAGCGGTGCACCTTTCATTGCTACCGTTTTTTGCAGTCGGTTGGTTTTTCCCTTCTTGCACTTGATCAAAAGATACTTGAGCAGCTTCTCAGAATCGTTCTCATCAGCTACCTCAATATCTGAATATCGGAACCACTCAGACAATGAATATCTAATAACAGCACAAGCTGCCTGCATGATTTCAGAATCAATTTCAGACTTGTTTTCAAAGTAAGCCAAGACAGCACCTAAACGCCTGGCAAGCTCATTTGCACGACTGGCGAAAGGCTGCATAAATTCAAACTGTTTTCCGCTACCTTGCAAAATTTCACACTCATTGTAGAACTCAAGCTCTAATAACTCTGCTTCACTAGATAGCTGCATAACTGGAAAATATGGAACCTCTCCTGAATCATTTAAGAGGACTGGCAACTCATCTTTTAAAATATCTCTACACCGATTCCAAAATTTTGTTAGTCGTGGGTCATTGTGTGAATTTTTCAGCTTTTGCCTAAATTCAACTGTATGCGTTCTTTGCCCAGCAATGCTCTCTGGAGCAGCCAAAATAAATCGTGGTAAAAAGCCCTGCTCTCTTAATATCGGATCATTTAAAGCTCCAACCAGTACAGCACGTTGCCCAAGTAGGTTGAATGTTAGGCGAACATCATAGGCCGTTCCGTTGTCATCAGATGAAGCGCGGCTTCTCTGACAATAGCCCTCATCAAATATTTTCGTAAATGCACCTAACGCGCTTTTGGCCGTGTCACCCTTCATTGTGTGACCATCAAAGAACTGCCCAGCCTCATCGCTACTCAATGAAGCATATTTAACAATTCCTTTAATATAAAACTTGGTCAAGGCTTCAATAGTAATGTCAGAAAAAATACTGGTCGGATCGGTTGGTCTTGGATTATCTAAAGCCCACTGCGCGAACTCTTTAGATTCAACTGTTTTTGATTTAGCGTTCCAATCCTCTAAATTTTTTCTGTATTCATCATACTGCTGTCGCTCATGCTCTCTAATAGGCAATTCAACCAACTTTTGACATGATGATTTACGTCCACCGCTACCGCCTTCCGTTAAAAAGAATAAGTGGGCTGGCATACCCTCCCTGTTGGTTTCTTTGGGTGCATTAACCTTACCTTGTGCTAAAAATGAGATACTCGCTAAAACACATTGAGCAGCCATTGCAACCGGAGCTTGCACATATTCAGCGGTTGCAAGAATCGCATTCCTCACGACTTCCGGTAGCTCATCAATAGGATAAGGTTTTGATTGAATGAGAGTGTCATTTCTCAGGCTTATCGGAGCTTGCCAGTTATCCAGCTTTTCAGCTCTCCGATCCACTGGCATCTCCTCAACTTGAGGCTGTGCGATTAGGTCAGATTCGATTGATTTTATGATCTGCTGTTTTTTATCAAGGAAAAATTGCTTTATCTGATTTGGTGGAAGTGTTTTAAAGCTATCATTCACCTGAACAAATAAATCAGCATTATTGACTGGTGGTTTCTCACCGACCATCATTCTAAATATTGTTTCAGGCATACCATTGTTTATAATCTGATACGCTGCATCAATATCTTTATGAAGCACAACGGCCTCTCCAGCCTTAGCAAGTTGCACAAATAAATCTATATTGTCTGTACCTAGAACATACGGCATATATTTATTATTTGTGTTGCTTGCGAATATTCCAGCTTTACCAATAGAGAATGATATTTTTTTAGAATCGATTTCTTTACATGGTGTCTGGCTAGTATCGTACTTTTTGGCCGTGCCTCTGATTCCATACCCTATTACTTCAGTTAATTCATTAGGATTAACCAGAGGGAGTGCTTCACATTCTTCACAGTTATAATCCGGCAATTTAGAGTAAATATAACTCTCAGGCTTAACTTTAAAATGCTGCTCATCAATGCAGCCTTTTATAAAATCTTCAATCGAATGATATTCGGTTGTATTGCCTGTCACCGGATCGGTGCTTGCTGCAAATGGTGCGTTAAAAATGATTTTTGCATTCATTTTTCGCCCTCCAACTCAGAATCTGAAGGATTTAAGCTCAACACCCAATTTCTTATTTCATTTTCACGATAAAAAATTCGAGCTTGCTTTTTATCTCCAAATTTTATCGGCTTCGGAAATGAAGAATCTTTATGTTGCAAGTTATATAGCGTATTTCTACTAATTTTTAAAATACGACAGACATCTTTAATTTTGATCAACATTTTATCTTCTCTCTGTTAAGAGAACATCATGAGAAATGCTGAAAAATGATGAATTTCATAAATATGCATATCTCAATTCTGTTCTTGAAATGGATATGCACATAATTGAGCAAAACAGGACAGTAGGCACTGGTATAAATAAGGCTAAAAAATGAAGCCTTGATAACCTTGACTAATATCTATTTATGTGATTGCAGAGTTTAAAAAATATAGCTTATATCTAGAAACGGCTTTGTTACATAAACATTCTTCAAAATACTGATTTTTAAAGATTTGTTTAAATTTTAACCCAAAAAATAAATTAAACAAAATCATAGCCTTAGATGTTTATGCAACAAAGCCTCTAGAAACTATCATCTCGTAAGATTTCCATATTTATAATATTATTACTTTGATCACGATTATAAATTTTCTTATATTGTGTAATTAATACACTTATATTTCTATTATTTATTATATTTTCTATTTGTTTTTCATCCATTGTTTTCCCATAAAAAATTAAAACTAATTCTGATATAAAGCTTTTTGACAATGTAATACCTATCAAAGATAGAAAGATATCATAGACATCCCGAACAAATTTATTTATTTTTAAGTTTCTTTCTTTTTCAACCAATTCCTTATTATTAATATTTGAATAACCAATATTTTCAATATATTTATTAAAAATATAATCTAGATCCGATATTTTTTCTATACTTGAGTTATTTAAAATTAAATTTTCACAAATTTTTCTTTGCATCTCATTTTTTACAACAGCACCTCTTAAAGATATAAATAAACTAGCCATAAATAATTCAATTTCATCTTTATACCACAATTTAAAATCTTGAAAACCCTCTGTACTATTGATAAATTTATTATAATCTCTATCTATTTCTTTAATTTTCTTATTCTGATAATTCTCTTTATTCTTAATATTAGATATATAGTAGTCTGTAGATTTATCATATGCTGTTATTATAATTATAAGAGAAATTACACCCATTTTTTTATTTTCTAAGTAATTAAATATTTTATTATTATTCAATAGAATTTTAATTTTTTCTAGGTTTTCACTATTTTTCAGTAAATTTATAGAGTAGTAGAAATCAAAAGCAGCAAATAATATTTCTTCATTTTTAAAATAATTTTTAAAGAAAAAATCATCCACTTGGTTTGATAATTCCAACTCATACTCTTCAGCACTTTTACATTGTTCAAAATCGACTTGATCTAATTTAAATAATTTCGAAATTTCTTCACTATTCATATTAAGCCTCTTAATTAATATTGCTTCAAGGTGGATTTAAAATTAACTATAAAAATTAAAATATTGAAAATTTTGATGATTTAAACAACAAAAAAAGTAGTTATTGAGATAAAGAATGGAATGGCAGTACTCGCCATAAATCTTATTGTTTTTACATTGAAATTAACTGATTGTTTTTGTGAGTATTTTTTATATTTCAATATGAAATATAGACTTGATATAAAACAAGCGATTAGAAAACTCATCATTATAGCCATTCGGTAATAGTCAATGGATAGGTCTGTTCCTACTGTAAATTTCTGAAATTGGTAATAGTTGCTTCCTGTGAGAAATAAAAAACATAGTAACCCTAAACCTATTGAGCGATATTCTGTATTTTTATCCTGATCTTTGTATAAAACCTTAGTAATCATCATGCTTAAAGTAAGAAAAAGTGGAATCAAAATAACTATAAAACTGACAAGTAAGTTTCTAAATAACCAAGATTTAATATCTGGATCATTTCTAAATTGATAGATATTCCAAAATGGGAAAAAGGCCACTGGAAAGAAATACACATAGGACAGCTTGAAAGAATCCATATTTTTAATCATGAGTGATCACGGTTCCTGCTATATAGTCTAATTTCACTGCTTACTCTCTGGAAATAAAGTCACATTTTGAAGTGTATTATTTAATTAAAACCAGTATAAAACTTCTCAATCAACTGGCGTGTCTTGACCAGCAAATTGCTAAACACGTTCTCCCGCTCAAACAGCTTAACCTTATAGTTTGGTAAGTCCTTCAACTCTTCTTTACGTGGTAGGCGTTTGGTGAACTCATAATGCTCCAGAACCTGCTTCATCGCTTCTGGTTTCAGGTTTTCTTCTTTACAAAGATGCTGATAGGCCTGTTCTTTTTCAGCATCCCAGAATGCAGCAAAAGCCCTTTGGACGCTTTGACCATTGATCATCTTAGGCATGTTTTCTTCAATGAATTTTTGAATGAGGTCTTGCTTATCGTGCAAGCTAATATCGCTACTGATTAAGTCATAAATTTGCGCTTGGTACTTCTGACGTTTGTCCTCTGAGTCCGTATCAACAACAAGCTGTAGGAGGTTGATGATATAACCAACATTGATACGGTCACTGTGCAGTAAATCCAGTTGAAAATCGACATCATCCAGCACCGATACTTTTTCTTTCTTGGTGGTCTTTCTAACGGCACGGCATAGGTCAGCATACTTGGAAGCAAAGTTGGCAAAGTGCTGTTTATCTAATGCGGTTTGATCCTGGTCATATTCAATAAAAGTTTGTAATTGCGCGTTGTAGCGCATCACTTCACGGAAAGCTTTAATAAATTCCAGTTGCTGTTCTTCAGTAACAAGATCATCGACTGATTGGTAATTGGGCGTTAAGGCAAACATTTTGCTCACCGCTGCTTGGTAATCCTGTTCGATTTCCGCATAGCTTGGAACAAGGACGATCTTGGTCGTTTCTTTGTTGGAAAATAGTGCCAGCGCTTCATCCGTTGCACGTTTTAGGTTACGGAAACAGATGATATTGCCAAATGGTTTTTTATCGTTGTAGACACGATTGGTACGAGAGAATGCTTGAATCAAGCCATGATATTTTAGGTTTTTATCGACATACAAGGTATTTAACGGCTTAGAGTCAAAGCCCGTGAGGAACATATTGACCACAATTAGAATATCAATTTGTCTGTTTTTTACGCGCTGTGCAATGTCGCGGTAGTACGCATAAAATTGATCACCAGAATTGTAGTTGGTTTTGAACTGTCGGTTGTAATTGGCAATGTAGCGATCCAGCTTATCCCGACTGGATGAATTGACCTGACTTGGAATATCTGCGGCTTCTTCATGAATCAAGCCAGTTAAGTCATCAGTCGGTACAGCCTCATTTGCCGCATAGGAAAAGATGGTGGCAATGGTCAAAGGCTTAAATATCCGACCTTGTGCTTCATCTTCAATTTGCTTTTCAGCCTGCACCTTTTCAAAGAGGTCGTAATATTGGGTCAGTGTTTCGACCGAACTGACACAGAACATTGCGGTAAATTCGCGATTACGAGTTTTGGTATCGTGAATATTGACAATGTAGCGGGCAATCATTTCAAGGCGTTGCGGATTGTCATACAGTTCTTTGGTATCGATGCCTTCTACATCTTCCTCATAACTTTCATTCGTCGCCATTCCTTTGGCGGTGTATTTGCCCCGATAATCAATTTGGAACTGCAAGACATTACGGTCACGGATGGCATCGACAATCACGTATTTATGCAAACACTCATTAAACAGGTAGTCTGTGGTGAGTTTTAAACCTGCTTTGCTTTGGCTGTTCTTTTCAAAAATAGGCGTACCGGTAAAACCAAACATTTGTGCATTGCTGAAGAATTTTTTGATGTTCTGATGGGTCTCACCAAATTGACTGCGATGACATTCATCAAAGATAAAGACCACTTTTTTATTTTTAAGATAATCAATCGATTCTAAATAACGGTCGGTGCTGATGGCTCGATTGAGTTTTTGGATGGTGGTCACAATCAGTTTGTCATGACGTTGATCCAGCTGTTTCACCAAGGTCGATGTGTTATCGGTGCTGTCCACGCTGTCGGCTTTAAAAGCATTAAACTCACGTGAGGTTTGTGTGTCGAGGTCATTACGATCCACCACAAACAGGACTTTTTCTACATCAGGCATTTGCATGATGATCTGACTGGCTTTAAATGAAGTCAGGGTTTTTCCTGATCCTGTGGTATGCCAGATATAGCCGTTCTGATCGGAGTTTTGCACATGCTCCACAATTTTCTGTACTGCATAAATCTGATAGGGACGCAGCACCATCAGGCTTTTGGTGGTTTCTAGCAGCACCATGTACTGGGTCAGCATTTGGGTCAGATGCTGCTGATTGAAAAAAGCTTCGGCAAAGTCGACAATTTCATTGACGTGTTTGTTGCTGACATCGGCCCATGGAAAGGCAAACTCGATGCCTGTGGTGCCGTTGGAGTAGTAACGGGTATTGGCACCATTACTAATCACAAACAACTGGATAAAGCCAAATAGCCCTTGCCCAGCCCAATACGCTTCACGAGTATAACGCTGAGTCTGGTTAAAGGCTTCGGCGATTTCCATGCCGCGTTTTTTCAGCTCGATCTGTACCAAAGGCAAACCATTGACCAGTAAGGTCACATCAAAACGGCTGGTTCTGCCATTATAGTCGCGGTGGTCGATGGTGATTTGATTAGTGACCTGATAAATATTTTTGCTAGGATCATCAGACAGGAAAAAAAGGTGTTTACTGCTGCCGTCATCAAATTTGACTGGGAACAGATCACGCAGATTTTTGGCGCGTTCAAACACTGTACCCGTATTTAAAAAACTGATGACCTGTTTCCATTCCGTTTCTGACAGTGGCGCTAGTCCATTGGCGCGTTCGACTTGGGTTTTCAGGTTAGACAGTAGTTGGCTTTCGTCCTTGAGCGTGACTGAGGCATAACCTAATTGCTGTAGCTGGCCAATCAGTTCATTTTCAAGTTGATATTCGCTTTGTACTGTCATTTCCTTTTCCCTCTAAAATCTTAAATTATTCACTTCAATGTTTGTTTAATTAAACTCAAGATATATTCTAAATTTTCACTATCTTTAACTTTCACAGCACAATAATTTCCATCAACCACATCCTTAAAAAAATTTCTAGGATCATCGATTAATTTCTTTCTTTGCTCACTAATATCAAAACGTATGAAATCTTTGAAAAAATGCACATATAAAAGATTGGAATTCTTACATTTAAAGGCAATATAGTTTTTTCGAATATTCATTTCTATGTCAGGTGCTAGATTTAAAATCGAATCCCTGAATTGCTCATATAGCTCTTTAATGTCATCAGACTTATCCGCCAAGTGATAAGCTTCATCATATGTCTGGATTTCTTTAGCAATTTTTTTAATGTCTTCAGACCCCATCTTTTGCACTTGCTTAATTGAAGGGGCTGATTTGGTTTTCTGCAATGGATTGACTGAAATAATTCCACCCTGATAGCGTTTGATTTCCCACAGCTCAATGCTGAAGTCTTTAAAATTAGTAGACTGCTTTTGAAAGTCAGTAAAGCTCGGTGAAACAAAGATGATTCGGCTCTGGGACCAGTCGACATCCTGACGTTTAAGCTGTTTGCTCTGGCTCTCATTGTACTCAACGATAAAATCGGCCTTATAGTCGAGCATCATATTCAGATAAGAAACGCCTTGGTCAATCACGCTATAATTGCGTTCACGCTTGTATTCGATAATTACGAAGGCCTGACTTTCGGGATCGAAAGCTAGCGTGTCAATACGATTATTCTTGATCGTGAACTCGGACTTGATGAATTCCAGACCTGTAAAACTGTAAAGATTACTTTCAAACAGGCTTTGAATCTCTCTTTCCAGACGAAAAGGATCTTCTGTAAGTTCTACTAATGACTGTGCTTGGGTTTGATAAAGCTGCATTAAAAATCTCGAATTATTTATTCTTCAAATGTTTGTCTAAGCGGATTCCTCAAAGAAACACTATATAAAAGTTTTAATCTCTCAATTGTCATTGGAAGACCATTTTCGGTTTTATGGAGCATGGCGTGACAATTTGGACAGACTGGTCTTAGATCTTCTTTAGGGTCTACTTCATATTGTTCGCCAATCGTGTGCAAAGACTTAAGATGATGTACATGGATGAAATCTTTAGCAAATGAGCCATACATATGTTCAAAGCTCAAGCCACAAACGCAACAACGTGTTCCATAAATTTCTATACATTTAGCCCTTGCTTCAGGGTTACGCTCATATTTATTCACTAAAACCGTTTGCTTAGCTCCTTCAGGAAAAGTTTCATTTTCTAAACCTGCTTCATCTGGATAGTCGGTATTCACACTATCAGTTTTAAACTCATTAAAAATATGAGTTAAAAAAATGCGGATTGGATCATTTGAAGCTTTATCTCGATCTGTGCGACGGCCTTGAATAGGAGCATCAGGAATTAAGTTTTCCTGTCTGAAATATTCAAAAGACAAAGTGGATTTATCCACTTTGTTTAACTTTTCAAAAATAGAGTACCCACCTAGATAACTTTCAATTTTCTTTTTATCCGACCAAAATGCTTTCTGTGCTACTGGGTATTCTGAGTTTTCCGCATGCCTAATAACTTTGAATTGATACATCACCTTTGAGATGGGTTGGGTCACATATACATGAACAATATCATTGATTTGTAACCCTTTACCTTCACTAGTGGCTGAATTCTTCCAATAAATCTGCGGCAAAGCCTCATAAGCTGCTTCTAAATCAAACTCAGCATAATTCACGGTTACTAGCCAATTTGCCATAACTTTCCCCTACACAAACATCTGCTGTAACAAGCCTTTTTTCCACTTTTTGGCTTGTTCAATTTGCTGTGCTACGACTTCAATTTTTTCGTCAATCGCAGAGAGAAAATTGGCAATTTTGGTTTGTTCTTCAATGCAAGGGATTCTAAATTTAATTTTTCTTAATTGATTTAGAGAAAGTACTAACTGAGATGTTCCAACTGCATATTGAATATATTTATGCTTATGAAAATTCAAACACTCATAGAAGAACTTATTATTTCCATTTTTCATGGTAAAAACAGGATAATACGTACTAATTATCCCCGTAATGTTTAATTCATTAAGATTGAAGAAAAAAAGTCCATCATCACTTCTTGATCTATATGTTATTTGATTAGGTTGAATGATATTAAAGCCTATATTTTCTCTATCAGCTAAGCGGCTATCTTCAAAATATTCAGCTTGACGAATTAATCCTCTCCTCGATGAAGTTAATACTTCATATTCATCTTGAATTTTAGAAGAATCTTTAGACTCTTGAATATACGGATCAAGTTCAGATAAAACCCACTCCCCAAACTCACTACCATCATCCGCTTTAAAACGAATTTGCAGGCTAAACAACTTCTGCATCATGCCTTGTTTATATTGGCTGAGTAGCTCATTCTTTTGCGTGAGTTGGCTAATCTTTTCATCCACAGCAGAAAGAAAAGAGGCGATTTTGGTTTGTTCTTCTTTGGATGGGAGATAAATATCAACATTATTAATCGAGGTTGTATTTAAACTAGGCACACCAGTTGCTTCATTTAATCCAAGCCAGTTCACTTGCAAAGCGTGTTGATAAATGAATAAAGGATAAATATTCTGCTTAATTTCTGAATAAAAAAGAGTATCTACTGTCCAAAATTTTTCATTTACATATTTTGGTTGATCAATTGTACCTTTACGACCGATAAGAATACTTTCACCATCGTATAGGTATTGATTGACATAACGCATCACACCGCCTGTGCCGTAAACAGGTATTTCTCCATCCTCAAGTAATTTATGATCTTTACCATATTTAATAGTAAGTGCATCTTTATATTTTTGCGCAGACCAATCCCCATCAAATTCTTTAAATCTTAACTTTGGCGTAGCCATTACTTCACCTCCGAAAATGGTGAAACAATACCTAGCTCTTTACAAAAATCTGCAATGATGGCATCGGTTTTTTGGCTGTCTTGTTCCAAAGCTTGAAGCTGTTTTGCAATCGCATCTAAATCAATCTCGGCTTCCGCTTCAAAAGTATCCACATAACGCGGAATATTCAGGTTGTAATCGTTATCTTTCACTTCCTGCAACGTCGCGACATGCGCATATTTTTCAATATTTTCACGCTTTTCAAATGCCGCAACAATCTTATCCAAATGCTCAGGCAATAACTTGTTTTGGTTCTTCTGCTTTTCAAAATCATTGCTGGCATCAATAAACAGAATATTGCCGCTCTGCTCACGGTTTTTCTTCAACACCAAAATACAGGTCGGAATAGACGTACCATAGAAAATATTGGCGGGTAGACCAATAATGGCATCCACCACGTTCATCTGTTCAATCAAATACTGACGAATTACGCCCTCACTCGAACCACGGAACAATACGCCATGCGGTAACACCACCGCCATAGTGCCATTGTCATCCAGTTGATACAGCATGTGCTGTACAAAAGCCATATCGGCTTTAGAACTTGGCGCCAGTTTGCCATACGCAGCAAAACGTTCATCTTGTAAAAATAACGGATCGGCAGACCATTTTGCAGAAAATGGTGGATTCGCCACCACTGCATCAAACTTTTTATCTAAATGCTGCGGACGGGTTAAAGTGTTTTCCTGCTTAATATCAAACTTGGCAAAATGCACATCATGCAGAATCATGTTCATGCGTGCCAAGTTGTAGGTGGTACGGTTCATTTCCTGACCGTAAATCATATCGACATCTTTGACTTCACGTTTTACCCGTAGCAACAAAGAACCTGAACCGCAAGTCGGGTCATAGACTGAACGTAAACGCTCTTTACCTTGGGTGACAATCTTCGCCAGTAAGGTCGATACCGTTTGCGGCGTATAGAATTCCCCCGCTTTTTTGCCCGCGCCTGAGGCAAATTCACCAATCAGGTACTCGTAAGCATCACCCAGTACATCGGCTTCGGTATTACTAATATCAAAATCAATGTCATCTAAATGACTGAGGACTTTCGCCACCAGTGCATTACGGTCACTGGCATTATTGCCGAGCTTGGTCGAGTTTAGATCCAAATCTTCAAACAGGTTGGCAAAGTCATCGGCAGAGTCGGTGCCTAACGTGCTTTGTTCAATTGATTTTAAGGTCGCAGTTAAATCATCCAAAATGAATTCGCCCTGACGACCACGCTCGGCTAAGGTATGGAATAGCTGTTTTGGTGTGAGCGCATAACCGACTTCGGCAATGGCATTCTTTTTAATTTCTTCGATGTACGGCACATGCTCAGCATTATTTTCATCTAATTCTAAAAAGCTGACTTCTTCGCCATCCAGCAATTCATTAGCAAAATTAACCGACTTTTCTGATAAATATTTAAAGAAAATAAAGCCCAGTATGTAATCACGGAATTCATCGGCGCCCATGGTGCCACGCAAAGTATTGGCAATATTCCAAAGTTGTTTTTGTAATTGTTGCAGTTGTACTTGGGTCATTGTTATGCATGTCCGATGAAATGAATAAAACATGACTAGTGTACCGAAAATTAAAGTTTTTTCAGCAAAATTGGATATAGAAAGACAAAATTTGTCGCACTAAATGCATATCAATAATATTGATATATAAGGTTTTATTTGGATTTTAAAAGATTAACAGGCTCAAGTATCATAATTTAAATTAAGGCCTATATCAAAATTAAAGATATTTAAAACATTAATTATAAACAAAATAAATAATAAGACAGTTTGTTAAAGTTGGCCATATTCAGCATCAATATACGCATTAATTAATGTCCAATCTTCAGTTTTTGAAATTTCACGTGGAAGCTCTGTTTCAAAGGATTCATAAAAATATCTACGCATACAATACTCAGTATAAGAATCCGCATAGGTTTCATAACGCGCGATGATTGTTAAGTCCATCACAGGCATTTGTGCTTGATCCCATCGTTGTCTTTTCCGACTGAAAAAGAATAGTTTCCCGAAGGTATATAAACGTCCCGCCTGTTGTCGATTACCTCTGAATACAGCATAAATTTTAAAATAATTCTGCCATGCAAGAAGATCATTGAGCGCTTTGGTCTGATCTTTCTGTGAAATCACTCGATTGAGAATTTGGGTTAATTCTCTTTTTAGTTTTTCTATTTCAGTTTTCTTAAATCGCCACGTCCATGAGAAATTCTTGTTACTTTTACGGTAAAACTTAGTCTGATGTTCAGCATACTTTTTATGGCTTAACCGTACTAATTCAGCCTCATATTTTCCAAAATCCAAGCTTAAATAGGGTTTATTCAATATGAAATTAAACTGTTCATTGTCTTTATAGTAATGACGGATAAAAGTTAATTCTTGCCCGACTGTGATTTTGTCCCAGATAACAGGTTCAAGTTCAGCAATTTTATCTTTTGATGTATATGCTGAACTAGTTGTTGAAGTCACTTTGCCTATGGTTTCTTTGCTGTGACGATGGCTATTAGGGGTTTTGATCAACAAGATAAATAACCACTCATCTTTATAAAGAATGTCTTGAATAATGAGATCAGCAACAGGTAATCCTTGTTTTAGTCGATATGTTCTTTGCCGACTGGTTAAATTTAATGAATATCGTTCGGTTAATTTATGAATAATCTTTTCAATATCAATTTTACCTAACTCAGTTTGCACTATAAATTTGCAGTAAAAATATGATCCTCTTGTGACCTTATCTTGAATTTTTTGTGCGGTGTATTTTGTGTGGGGGCTGTAATCAATCATTTTATGTCATCCAACTATGCACTTTTCATGTCAATCAACAATCCACTTAAGTCCAAATTTCTTCATCCATTTTTGAATTGTTCATCAACAATAATTTTCTCTACATTTCCCATTTTGCTGAGCGCGTCAGCAATCAGCATTAATCAAATTGCGCTAGCACTGTCACCTCACGTTGTAAGGTGACAATAAAGTAGTTCCTAATGCGCATTACGAACCTTGATCAGCAAATCTTATACTTGTTTAAATAATATATCAATATTATTGATATATTAAATTAACTTTGATAATATGACTGCATATCAATCGAATTGTGGATTGACCATCCATTCCAACTTTCTTTTATTGAAGTGGTGTGAATGGCTGACCACCATTCAAAACTTTGATACATATTGCCCTGAATATAAGACTAACCATCTTCATATTGCCGATGTAGCGGACTGCTGGGGAAACCTCGCTCGGTACGTTGCAACGGGGGCTAGAGGATTGCAATATCCTTTTTCTATCCGTTCATTCACTTTTTAAGAGTTCCAAGCAAATAAAAAGTGGTTGGGCGACAAGGAAACGGGAGTCTATAAGCGATTTATCGTGAAATGGTCATTTGGTTAGTAATAGCCAGATTAGGTGTGAAATTATGAAAATAGTGGAACATTGAAACCCTGTTCAAAGTGATACAGTCAGGAGCAGCATAGGATGTGCGATAGTCTCCGTTAATAGCTGAATGTGTATGCTTGATCGAACAAGTTTTTTTACTTGGAAAAGTATGCTCATTTCCAATCACGATGGCTGCTGAGAGTGCCGTAAGGTACTAGGGCTTTGAGGCTAACGCTGGAAAAGCTGGCACCATTTTGCGCAAGCTGAATGGGTCGCTGGATAGCTTAAACGTGTAACGGCATTAATCGATAGATGCTGATTGGAGTGTAAGAGTTTTACCCTTTATAAAGTTATGTATACATCATATCCCGATATTTTTAAGGAACTACGGTCGGGGGAAACAGGAAGCATGTATACAGGCGAGAGGATAAACGGTCTGCACATTAAGACGCTTTGAAATAACTTGGGAAGCACTGAATAAAAAGGCTTAAATTGGTTAAAAGTCTGCTGTATTTTTTTCAGTGTGGGAGCGATGGTGAGTAGCGCATATAAAACAATTAAACTTGAGGTACTTTAGTTCAAGATGAATTGTGGAAATTGTAATTCCCGACCTAAATAATATTTTATTATTAGTGATGTTTTAAACATTAGTAATTTTTAAAAACACTCTGTTTTTTAGGTCGGTTGGATAAAATGAGATAGCTAGCTTAAAGCGAATCCTAAAACATTTCGATTTTTTCAGTCGGGATGCTCATTGCGAAAACTTGAGTCGGCACATGCGTGAGCATGTTGGACAATATGTAGAAAAGAAAGGTTAATGAAACACTGGTCGTGTTTCTCAGTCGGGGATTGGTCTCCTTGACTAGGCCGAGATTGGTACAGTGTAAGTATTCTGAAGTTTGGTCACTGATGAAAATAAACTTATACGGGTTTGCCTGAAACTTAAATCAGGATAATGCTACACCAGCATAAAAAAATCGTGGCTTGTTCTTCCAGATTAGACAAGCATAAAACTATTGCCTAGCAGTAGAAATATGAAATGGAATATGGCCTAAGTCGGCATGAAAAAATTGAACCGCCAGTAGAGGCGTAATCATCTGCTCAACAAAGAGCATTAACAAATGAAATTAGGCTCGATCCCTTAGGGACGAGCCTTGTCTTTAAAATAGAACTAATCTTTTTTTATCCTCATTTCCAAAATAACTTATCGGAACATTGTAACTTTCAGACTTTGAGCGCTCATAAAGATCATTTAGTGAGACTTCATTATTGTTAAAATTTTCCACCCAAACACTTTTATAGTACATTGAGATTATTTTAATAAAAAAAATTAAAGGATTTAATACCTTAGCAACAGGCCAGCGATTATCAGAATGAAAACCGATGTGAAAGTGTGAAGCTGGATGAAATTTTTCATCGTACTGACTAGGGGAATAGTCGTATCTAATTAGGGGAATATCCAGAATAAATTCTGCTTCATTAATCAACTGTTGATACTCAATATCCGTTAATTCCCCATTATCAAACAATTCTTGTATAGATTTTACTTCTTTTTTAAAATCAATAAATTGATAGGGATTTGGATAATAAGCATATCTTAATTCTTGCTCACCCTCACTATTTCTAGACTCTGAAAATTGAAAGCATCCCTGATCTATCAGGGAAATATTGTATTGATTATAATCAATAATATAATCATAAATCTCTCTATAATAAGGTGATGTTTTACACAATTTTTTTAACTCACTAGATACTTGTAATGAGTTTCTAGGACCATGGTGCAAATCAATTTTCAATTCTTGTGCTAAAAATGCAACTTTCCTAATATAGAAATTTAAATCTATATCAGTCATTATCGTACCCTCCTAAAAGTCGTTGCATTTCTTCCTCAATTTCTTCAATTGATAAACCACTACCTTTAAGTTTATTTACTTCTTCTCTAAAATTAATTTTCAGCTGTTCTTTTTCACTTAAATCACGTTGGATATGTTCCAAAGTTTCTTTATTTGGAACTTTAAATTCCAAGTTAGGTGATTTCTCCAGACTCATATCTATTTCATTTTTAAAATGATACGCATTATCACCAATCCCTGATATTCTCAACCATGCTTTAGTTCTGGTAAATGCAGTAAATATTTTATTTCTTGTTTGCCTTAATCTTTTTACTGTATATAGTGAGTCGATCCCCAAAACAAATACACAAGCTGCTTCATTACCCTTTGCTCTATGTACAGTAGTAAGCGTAATCATATTATCTAAAATAAAAGGAGGATTTTCAGAACTTGATGATAAAATATTATTAGTGAGAATATTTAAGTCACTTAATTTATAAGAAATTTTCCTAAAATAACTTTTAGCGTATCTATCATCAAGTGATATTACCATGATGTCAGATGGCTTTAACCCTTGTTGAATAAAATATTGAATTTCATTAATAATTTTATCAACTTCTTCATCCATAGTAGAAGCAATAAAAGTTTTTATAATTTCATCTTTACTTTGATATTTAGATATGGATAAAGGGCTATTTTCTGGTTTTCGTCGAATAATAACATCACAGCCTTCTTCGTAGGTACCACTAACTAATTCATACCCAACATCTTGCCAATGATCCATATTCTCTAGAATTTGAACTGGCTCGTCATACAAACCAAAACCCAAGGCATGTGCAGTCACTAATACATCAAGAGGGTTTCTATAGCACTTGTGCAATACAATATCATTTGATTGACCCCAAGTTAGATTAGATGAAAAAGTAGTTAAATCAACTAAAGGATTTCCCTTAGAATCACTACCAAAAAGTTCTAATGGAGTTCTGGTATAAATATTAAAAATTGTTTGAAGATCATCATAAGCCCATACAATATTTTTATCTTTTCCTGTTTCACCTGTTGCTAATTTGTAGCATATTCTAAAGAATTCATCTGGTAAATCTTGTGCCTCATCAATTAATATATAATCATATTTACCATTAATATCTTTAGAAGCTAACTCTGAGCATACATATTTAAATGGATCATTTGTATGTTGAGCATCTTTAAATGGAATCGGATTATAACCATTATCTATTGCTGCATTATAGTAAACACCATCTACTCTATACCCACCCCATGCATGCAATACAGCAATATTATCCCAATTAGGATCACCACCAGAAAAATGTCTATAAAAATTAGCAATAACTTTATAAATTAAACTATACAAACTCTTAGTATAAAAAGTAAATAATATTTTCTTTTCCGGATACTGCAAATGAATATATGCAGCCTTCATTGCTAGGATAATTGTTTTACCTGAGCCTGCTAACCCTCTAATTCTTTGCGGCCCATTAATTAAATTAATCGCTGCTTTCCTTTGTTCAGCATCAAAGTTGATAATTTCATCTTCTAATTTTATTAAGATATTTAATTTATTATTATGATCCTCAACAATTGATTTCCGTTGAGTTGGCTTTGATAATGCTTTAGCACCTTCTAATATAGATCGTATTTCATCAATTTGGTCTTGTGTAAGTTCGACATCTTGATCAATTAGAAAATTATTTAAATCCTTTATAGAGGAAATAATATCTTCATCTTCAAATATACTAGAAGGTGAAAATATTTTTGTTTCAATATCAAATGATAGATTTTTCTTTTTCCTCAATATTGAACTTTTTATCAATAGACTATTTACATGACTATAAGTTTCATTTAATGATTCTAATTTACTTTCAATATAGTTTTCACTTGCTGTAGCAAATAAAACCACACCAACTTTTTTCGAGATTAATAAAAAATTTGTTTTTACAGTATTATCTTCATAACCTTTAAATACAGGATATCCATAATACAAAATTCCATCTTGGATACCTATTTCCGAATCATAAGCATTAAGATGATCAATAAGTTGACTATCTAATCCATGAGGCTCAAGCTCGGTCGCTACAATTGTCTCGATTGCCATAGTTTTACACCCTAAGCTATTGATTTTTTGTATTTTACACTATTAAGGAATTATAAATACTCTTTAATAGATAAAAAATCATATATTACAATGAGTACATTATGGCTTTGTTGCATAAATATGTAAGCATCTGATTTAAATAAATTTAATTTTGGATTAAAAAATAATCAAAACTTTTAAAATCATATAGTTATGAAATCTTTGTGCAATAAAGTCGTACATTATTCTTAAATTTCTGATATAAAATCAGCCCACCATTGCATAATTTCAATTCGTTCGTCTAAATGTGTAGCTTTGTCATAAACAGCTTTTACACCATGTTTTTTATGCGCTAAACAAGCTTCAATTACTTGTTCTTTATCACTAAATTTATTATTCAAGGCAGTACTTGCAATATGTCGAAACCCATGTGGACTTTGACGGCCTCGATAGCCTAGATTTTTCAAAGCATTATTTAAAGTTGCTTCACTCATTGGCTGTATAAGGCTATCTCTGCTAGGAAATAAAAAATCCGATACTGTCCTAATTTCTTTTAATTTAAATAACAGTTCTATTGCCTGTTTTGGTAAAGGTACAACATGGGTAATACCACATTTCATTGTTTCGGCAGGCTTTATCCAGATTTTTTTCTCAAAGTCAAAATCTTGCCATTTTGCATAGCGCAATTCTTGTGGTCGAGGAAAAAGAATAACAAGTAACTCTAAAGCAATTGCTGTATGCGAATTTCTATAGCTTCGAATAGACTGCACCAACTCGGGCAGTTCCTGAAGACTGACATGCTTCATATTCCCTTTACTACCTTTATCAAGATACTTCAAAATTCCATCCAAAGGGTTCGACTCTATTTGTCCATGAAACTTTGCAAGATCATAAGCATTGCGACAATGTGAAACTAGTTTCTCTACACGATTGTAAATACTTTCACTTCTAAGCATATCCTGAAAAAATTTCAGCCATTGTTGAGGTGAAATTTTGGTGAAATCCAATTCACCAAAAACAGATAAGATACGTTTTTCAATTGATTGAGTTTCTTTCTTTATTGTTATTGCAGCCCAAGTTGTTTTCTTAGTATCAAGCCAGTCATACATCAAACTTTTTAAATTAAGTTGTTGTTCCTCAATCTTTTGCAATTCAATTTCTTTTTTTGTTAATACTTTTTCATTTTGCTGTAACTTAAGAAAAATAGTTGAAGCTTCAAGTTTAGCTGCTACAAGCGATAACTGCGGATAACTTCCAATACTGTGCCATTTCCACTTCCCTACCTCATCCTTAAAGCGGACTTGCCAAGTTTTTTTTCCTTTTGGTGATACACGAAAATAAAGCCCAGCATCACATGAAATACGATACTCCTTATCCTCAGGTTCAAGATTGAGAAGATGGGTATCTTTGATTTGTTTGATGTTATCTAAAGCCGCTCTTTTCATAACAAAATCTCTTGTATCCGAGTAATGCAGAAAGAGTATCGGATACAAGATTGGATACACAAGAGGGTCAAATAAAGCTGTGCATAGCCAAACATAGTTGTGCAAAAAGCAGAAATAAAAAACCCATGAATCATTATAATTCATGGGTTTATATATCAAATCATTACAAAACTGTGCATATGATTACAAAAAACTGGTGGGCCCAGACAGACTTGAACTGTCGACCAACGGATTATGAGTCCGCTGCTCTAACCAACTGAGCTATAGGCCCTAAATGCTGAAAACTTTATTTATCAATAAGTTCAGGCGTCATGAATACTAGCTAAGATTTTTTGGAAAGACAAGTAATTTTATGACCACTTGAACATTTAGGCAGCAATTATGAGTGAGTTGTCTAAACCAGAATATCGGTTATTTAAGACTTCAGTATAAGAGCCTTCTCAGGCTTGAGAAAATAACAGGCAATTCAAAACAAATGAACCTCTGAATTTCAACCCCATCTTATCGATCTCATCCTGAAATTGATAGATTTAAAGTCTTAGTATATCTATAAGGTATCAAAATTCTTTATTAGATGAACAGAGATTTAGAGAAAAAAGCATTTAGCCGAAACAGAGGTAACCACTAGAATTCAGACTTCATTTCTTCGTCTTTACGCAAATCCTGTTTGATTTCGATTAAAGACCATACAATTATGAGTGCCAAAATCAGCATAGACACTATAAAGGCTGCAATGTAAGTCATACTTTTCAATCTCAGCGTAGAAAGAATACGAAAATAGAAAAGACCTGTATAGGGTCTCTTCTTCGACAAAAGTCTAATAATTAAAATGTGTTCTGAATAGTCATTTTTTCACCATTTTAAGACTTTTTTTATATTCAGTAATACTCATAAAATATTAGTGTGATTTTTCTTATATATTTTAACTCTTAATTTTTAATTTAAAAAAAATGAATAAATCATAGATTTTTACATTATTCACCGATTTTATTGGAAAGCCTATTGACTGTATCATCGAACAGGATGAAATTATGCAGTTCTCTTCATACGGTTTTTACTTCTCTGTACTTATGCTAAATAAATTCCTTGGCGAATCTGCATTTAAACTTGCAGGTTGGCAATATCATGTCGAACCAGATGTGCTTGAAGACAAACAGGTCATTATTGGATTTGAACACACTTCAATGATGGATGCGGTATTGTCAATTGCACTGTTCCAGATTTATGACCTCAAAATTCACACCCTAATTAAAAAAGAATTATTTAAAGGTCCATTCAAACCGCTATTAAAAGCTGTAGGGGGTATTCCAGTTGACCGCAAGGCCAATAAAGATATCGTGACCCAGATGGTGGAACATTTTCAGAACAATGAAAAGTTTAATCTGGTGATTGCACCAGAAGCAACACGGGCCAAACAGGGTGAAGCGCGCAAACCGATTCGCACCGGTTTCTGGCATATTGCCAAGGCTGCCAATGTACCGATCGTGCTGTTATATGCCAACTCCAAAACTAAGCAAGGTGGCATTCTGGGCAAGATCTATCCAACAGACCTTGCGCATGACCTGGCTTTGATCAAGCAACTTTATAAAGACAAAGTTGGTCTGGATATCGTTATTCCTGAATAAGCTTTTTAAAAGAAAAGTACGGGCATAAACAGCAATTTTGCTGTTATGCCTTGGTCATCTGTCTATATAAATGCATAAATAGAATTATAAATCCCCTTATCCTCTTTAGAATATTTTTCTCGATATTGCACTTTTTTTGTTTTTATCCTGAAATCTCAAATCCAGGCACTTTTTTTTAAAAAAACGCTTATGGTAGAATTTCGGCATTCTGATAGGCATACAGCCAATCTACAAGGAGCATAGTTCGCATGGCGGGTCATTCCAAGTGGGCCAATATTAAGCATCGCAAAGCAAAACAAGATGCGAGTCGTGGTAAAGTTTTTACCAAATACATTCGTGAATTAACCACTGCTGCAAAGCTTGGTGGTCCAGATACTGCAAGCAACCCTCGTCTACGTGCTGTGGTTGAAAAAGCATTATCAGTGAATATGACACGTGACGTGATCAACCGTGCCATTCAACGTGGTGCTGGTGGCGAAGATAACGACGACCTGAAAGAAGTGACCTACGAAGGTTATGGTGTAGGTGGTGTTGCGGTTATTGTTGAAACCATGACTGACAACTTGAACCGTACCGTACCTGACGTACGTCATTGCTTCTCTAAAACTGACGGTAACCTAGGCACCAACGGCTCGGTTGCCTTCCTGTTCACTAAACGTGGCGAGATCACTTTTGAAGATGTGTCTTTGGAAGATCAAATCATGGAAGTGGCATTAGAAGCAGGTGCTGAAGATATTGAAGTCACTGAAGATGAAATCCTGGTCATTACCACACCTGAAGCTTTCGGTGATGTTCAAGATGCTCTAACTGCTGCAGGCTTAAAATCCGATAACGCTGAAGTAGTGATGAGCCCTTCAACCAAAGCAGAAATCACAGACATCGATCAAGCGAAAAAAATCATGAAAATGATTGATATGCTTGAAGACTTGGATGATGTCCAGAACGTATATACCAATGTTGAATTCTCAGATGCCGTTTTAGCAGAACTTGATGCTTAACTATCACTGATTCAAAAAACGCACCCCTGGGTGCGTTTTTTATTGCTTTCTGCCACGCTCGTCTGGGATTAAACCTTATTGAGTAACCCACTACAGTTAAAGACATTATATTCTTTAATAACAAAGCTCGAATGCAGTGCAACCACATGCTCAATCTTCCCAATCCGCTTGAGCAAGATTTCACTATAATTTTCCATATCACGTGCCACCACTTCGACAATAAAATCTGCCGACTGACCAGTGACCAAAAAGGCATTAATCACTTCAGGAATACTTTCCAGTTCTTCCAGAAATTTGGCAAAAGTATCGCTGTCATGTTTGCTTAAAGATACCTGTAACAGCACATGCAAGCTGAAACCCAATTTCTGGTAATTGATTTCGCGCTTTAAGCCACTAATAATATTATGATCTATTAAGTGTTTGATCCTGCGATGCACCGAACTGACAGATAAATTCACCCGCTCGGACAGCTCATTCAAATTGACATCTTCATGAGTCAATATTTCCAGAATATGTTTATCGAAACGATCCAGTTCCATTTTTGTACTCTATATATCAATAAACAATAGATGCAGAAATTTTTGCACTTTCTCTGTTATACAACAATTATTTATTTTTCACAAAAATTTAATATTCTGAAAATATTTTTCAAATCGTAGAAGTTTTACAATATCTTCGCAGATCCGGCTATCATTCGCCTGACTCAACTGGCATCTTTTAAGTACATGAAATTAGATTCATACAAAGAGGCTTAAAATAGATAATCATCTAAATTTTTCAGCGATTTAAGATTATCAATACAATCGATAATTATAATTTCGGTGGTTATTATCGATTGAGTTGGCGGATGGGCAGGTGAAAAATCATGCGTGGTTTTGCTATCTGTGGCAATCTGGATATGCGAGCATGATCGAAGGGATTTTCACTATTTTAAATGACTTTGACTGGGTAAATCTTATCTGGCTTTAATTCTGGTAGCATTAAACCTATACACCACGCCAGTCTACCCGTGCATTACGTTCAGCTCGGTAAGTACGGCAAATATATTCACCTAGTGGCAGCTGATTCAAGTACTGCTGATAGTCACGATATTCTTCAGACAAGCTTTCAAAATTCTCCTTTTCCCACGGTGTACCTGGAATCGCCAAAAGCGGTGCCAACATGGAACAAACCGCAATATCTGCCAGACCTAAACGATTTCCGACAAAATAGTGCCCACCTTGACTGACCAGCATTTGGTTCAGTTGCTGTACAGCCACCTCAATATGCTGTTTGGATTCTGCTACGGTTTCTTCATTCAAGGCATACCCCTTGGCAACCATTGCTTTCAATAAAGGTTTGGAAAATTTTTCAAACTGGCGCAGGTAGCCCTGCTCCCCAATTAAGATATCCAGAGACTCATGATCAGAAGTCAGTGCTTGAGAGAGCATCCAGCGGCGGACATGGCGACCTAATTCCAGCGTAATTTCATTAATTTCTAAAGCTTTATTTCGAAAATGTCCTTCTGCATACAATAAGCGGTGCTCTGGATAAGTATCATCCAGATATAAAGCAATCTGGGTGGAATCTGCGATCCAGCGGTCCTGATCGCGCAAAATAGGCAGACGATTCTGACCGGTTTTCAAGCGGGCAAAAGCGCGATGTACTCCGGGAATCAGATTGTGAGCAACATAATTCAGCTCTTTATGGTCCAGCATCCAACGTGCTTTTTCGCAAAAGTGAGATAACGGAAACTGGTATAAAGTTCGCATGTATACTCCATGTTTATGATTATTGGATCAGGGCATGTGTAAGCCACTGTTTTATTCGGATACTTTAGTCACTCAATTTTAGAAAAACAATGTGATTTTTATTCAAAAGTAAAATACTGGGTGATTATATCTCCATATTTAACGGAATCATGACAAATTCTGTTAAGCCTGACAGCCCCTATCAGGCAGCCAGAAGTATTTGATTGTAATAAACCGCAAGCGCATGACCTGACTTTAGCCGTGCTTTCATGTAAAATCGGGGGCAATTTTTATATAACGCTTTTGTGAGTTATTTCATGGGTTTTAATTGCGGTATTGTCGGCTTGCCGAACGTTGGTAAATCTACACTTTTCAATGCCTTAACCAAAGCTGCTATTGCTGCAGAAAACTTCCCTTTCTGTACGATCGAACCAAACACCGGGATTGTGCCTGTTCCTGATCCACGTTTAGACAAATTGGCAGAAATTGTTAAACCGCAACGTATTATTCCAACTACTATGGAATTTGTAGATATTGCTGGTCTGGTAGCGGGCGCATCTAAAGGCGAAGGCTTAGGCAACCAGTTCCTGGCAAATATTCGCGAAACTGATGCGATTGCTCATGTTGTGCGCTGTTTTGAAGATGAAAACGTCATTCATGTGAATGGTCGTATTGATCCACTAGATGACATCGCAACGATCAATACCGAACTTGCGCTTGCAGATCTGGACACTGTTGAGAAAGCTGTTACCCGTTTAACCAAATCTGCCAAAGGTGGCGACAAAGAAGCGATTGCCACTAAAGCAGTGCTGGAAAAGATCCTGCCTTTACTAAATGAAGGTAAACCGGCTCGCGCAGCGGACCTAGATGATGACGAACGTAAACTGGTTCGTGGTTTTGGCTTAATGACGCTTAAACCAACCATGTATATTGCCAACGTTGCTGAAGACGGTTTTGAAAACAACCCGCATTTAGATGCAGTGCGAAAATTAGCTGCTGAAGAAAATGCGATTGTAGTGCCACTTTGCAACCAGATTGAAGCTGAAATTTCATTGCTTGAAGATGAAGACCGTGCTGAATTCCTTGAAGCAATGGGTATGGAAGAGCCGGGTTTAAACGTGGTCATTCGTGCAGGTTATTCACTGCTTGGCCTACAAACTTATTTTACCGCGGGCGTGCAAGAAGTTCGTGCCTGGACCGTGAAAGTTGGCGCAACTG
Source organism: Acinetobacter sp. 226 (assembly GCF_048147925.1). Classification (NCBI taxonomy): domain Bacteria; kingdom Pseudomonadati; phylum Pseudomonadota; class Gammaproteobacteria; order Moraxellales; family Moraxellaceae; genus Acinetobacter; species Acinetobacter sp. 226. The sequence continues at coordinate 51,887 of NZ_JAYWYX010000009.1, forward strand.
CACCACAGGCAGCTGGTGTGATTCATACCGACTTTGAAAAAGGCTTTATCCGTGCAGAATGTATCGCTTATGATGATTTCGTGCAGTACAACGGCGAAGCTGGAGCGAAAGAAGCCGGTAAATGGCGTCTAGAAGGTAAAACTTACATCGTTCAGGATGGTGACGTTTTACACTTCCGTTTTAACGTTTAAGTATTTACCGTTTAAAAAAGCCCCTTCTTGGGGCTTTTTTATTGCTTTTAAAAGAGGTTACATACATATAACAACCTTGCTGTCAGCGCACAATATCAACACGCATTAACAATAATAATGATTCGCATATATGAAGATTTAATTAAAGCCTATCTTAAATCTTATGAAAATTAACCCAGCTTTATCTTACTCAAATAATCCTGACGATGAGCTATCCCCCGCCTGCATTGCCTTATGATGCCTATAAAATGCGCTAGAACTTCATATCGATAGCAAGACCATGGCAATTTATTATAAGTAAGCTTCATCAAACTTCTATCAATAATATCCATGCAGGTACAGCAGGCACAAAATGAGAAGCAGTAAATTATCGTTATTTCGAAGCGTTGAACATACTTTAAATCTTTGAGGAGATCGGCCATGTCTACACGTACGTTAATACAACGCATGATTGGCAGCACATTCCTGATCTGTGATGTATTCGGCTTTTATTGGAACAGGTATGGATGCCCTATTTTTAGAGTTTATTTTGCTAAAAAGCCAGGCTGAATGACTGGCTTTTTTGGGCAAATTTGAACAAATAGGGATTTATTGCATATTGGCAATCGCTGTACCCTTCTGTTTAGGATCAGTATTTCCCAGTGCAGGATTGGCAATCGCATTCTGGCATTGCAATTTATCCCGTTCATAATCTGCCTGTTTTTGTGACAGGCCATTACCATTTTCGATGATAGTGCGCGCCCAGATATCGAGACTGGTCAAGGCCTTACGGCACAGGGCATATTTCCCTTCAGTCACCGAATCTGTCATTTTGACATTAATACGCCACTCTGTACTCAGTTTACGTACCGGTTGACGTACCTGACTTTCCAGTTGATCCACTTCTTTATCATAAACCAGTGGGTCCACTTCATTGATCAGCTGCCAGGCAGCCTTGGCATAAGTCGTCGCATCATTGCTCAGTTTAGGTGCCGGTTTAATTTCTGGCTTATCAGTCGATTGACTGTCATTCCCACACGCTTGTAATAACATTGCCGTGCCTATTAAAGCAGCAGTCAGCATTGCGCGTGTCTTGAACATCCACATATCAGGCTCGCCAATTTAAACATTTCGGCCTATGCTATTAAATTCACGTAGAATACACAATCTCCATTTGACCCATCGTTCCACTCTTCTTCAAGGTGTGTCGTGTCTGAACCGAATCAACTCGCTACCCAACCTGCTGGCTTCTGGCAAGGTGCAAAAGATAGCCAAGCAATTATCTTCACTTATTTACCGGTGTCGTTTGCGTTTGGTGTTTCAGCCACCCAGTTTGGCTTTACCGCCTGGGAAGCCTTGTTCCTGTCCTGCTCAATGTATGCAGGTGCCAGCCAGTTTTTGGTGGTCGCTCTTTTAGGCAGTGGAACATCTATCTGGATGACGGCATTAACGGTAATAGCTTTAGATATTCGCCATCTGCTCTATGGTCCGGCGCTGCAAAACCTGATTCAAGACCGGCTCAATTTAAAGAAAACAGCAATCTGGTCTTGGGGTCTGACCGATGAAGTCTTTGCCTCTGGCATGATCAAGCTCTCGCAACGGCGTCAAGAGTGGTCGGAATCATGGATGCTGGGTTTAAGCCTGTTTAGCTGGATGTCCTGGGCTCTCGGATCTTTCCTCGGTGGATTGTTTGCCGATCAGGTCAGCAACTTGCCACAGTTCTTGCAGGCTGCACTAGACTTCCTGTTACCTGCACTATTCCTGAGTTTCTTGTTGGCAGCCTTTGAAAAGAAACATACTTTTGTAGTAGCCGTCACAATTCTGGTGTCTGCGATTGCCTGTTACTTTATCGACTTGTCTGCCGCGATTTTTATCGGGATTAGTTCGGGTATTTTTACCGGCCTGTTCAAGCACTATATTCTGAAACAGCCAGACCCTGAACACGCAGGAGATCAAGCATGAATCTAGAGATTATTCTGGTGGGAATTATAGTCGGCATTGCCAATTTCGCTTCCCGTTTCGGACCTTTTTTTGTGATTCAGAAATTTCAGCAAGGTTCGCAAAAACGTGGAGCATTGTGGCTAAAAATTGCTTTGGGCTCAATCGGTATTGCTGCGATCAGCTCCATGTTGGTGGTTGCCACCCTGCCGCCTTTATTAGAAACACCGAATAAAAGTTTTGCGATGCTGGTCGGCTTTATTGTGCTTATTGCTTTGTACTTCAAGTTTAAACGGATCGTTATGGCGACCCTGACTGCAGCGCTGACCTATGGTCTGGTGTATACCTATGTACCTATGCCTTTTTAAGGTTTAAATGATTAATCAATCAAGACAAAGGCTTATGCTAAACTCATAGTATAGGTCTTTTTTTATATAACAATAAAAACAAGGAAGGATGCGCATGTTTGAAGTCAAACAGATGATTGAAGGAAAAATCTTTATTCATCATCGGCGCGATGAAATGTTAACCTTATTCCATCGACATGAAGTACTGGGACAGTATTTTAAATGTTTTATCAATGCTCAAAACTTTACCGGACATTTTGTGGAAGTACATGTGCAGCCAGCGGATCAAGTCCGTATGGTTTATATACAGAAAAATGGCCAGAATAAAATCATAGCCATGTTGAATCACACTCAGCAAGTTTTACATTTACATCCCAGCACCATCATTTTTAGTCGCTGGAGCTGGATGCATCGGATCATTCCTAATTTAATCAAAATTATAGCTCTTTCCCTGATTTTGCTGACGGGCTTTTTCTTTCTGGTTAGCACAAGTTTTGAACGTGCCGTGCAGGAGGCAACTCTCTTTAGCTTCTGGGGTTTATTGTTAGCATCGATTTTGGTCGGATTACCGATGTTGGCATTTTATTCTTATAGACGAGCACAAACTCGAAAACTACTACATCTATTCGCTCTAAGTCCAGCGCATCTTCTGGACATGGAAAAGTTAAATCCACCAAGCCGGATTTATCCTTTAGCAAAACCAGTTGAGTCACTCACCAATACCTCAATTTCAAGCCCGGATAATATTAGAAAACTTTATAAATAAAATTGTTAGGTAATATCACAATTTTATATGAATCTTGGCTTAACTGCCGGCTCAGTTCTGCTATGCTAAAAGTCCATAAAATCAAGCATGGATGACACACATGAGCGTGACTATTGGTACTCCACTTCAATCTTCTGCCTACAAAGTTCTATTATTGGGTTCTGGTGAACTGGGCAAGGAAGTGGTGATTTCCCTGCAACGTCTTGGAGTCGAAGTTCATGCTGCTGACCGTTATGATCATGCCCCTGCCATGCAGGTTGCGCATTATTCCTATACCTTGAATATGGCAGATGCTGTAGAACTTAAACAACTCATCAATCAAATCCAGCCACATTTAATCGTGCCTGAAATTGAAGCCATTGCAACCGAAGTTCTGCTTGAGATTGAAGCCCAGAACATTGCTACGGTCATTCCTTCTGCCAAAGCCGTTAATCTGACCATGAACCGTGAAGGCATTCGTCGTCTGGCTGCAGAAGAACTTGGTCTGCCCACTTCAGATTACCGGTTTGCCGACAGTCTAGAGTCTTTCCGTGCAGCCTGCGACGATGTCGGCTATCCAAATTTTGTGAAACCAGTGATGTCATCTTCAGGTAAAGGCCAGTCTCGTGTCACCTGCTTTGATGAAGTCGATGCGGCTTGGGAATATGCACAAACTGGAGGTCGGGTCAATCAGGGCACCGTCATTGTAGAATCACAGATTGACTTTGATTTTGAAATTACCTTATTGACTGTTCGTGCCAAAAATCCGGCAACTGGCGAAATCGAAACGTCTTACTGCGATCCAATCGGACATCGTCAGGACTCGGGCGACTATGTGGAAAGCTGGCAACCTCAGCCGATGACTCCGGCCGCGCTGGAAGAGTCCAAACGTATTGCCAACAAGGTTACTGCAGCACTCGGTGGTTGCGGAATCTTTGGTGTGGAACTCTTTGTAAAAGGTGACAAGGTATGGTTTAGTGAGGTTTCCCCTCGTCCGCACGATACCGGACTGGTGACTTTAGCTTCACAATTCCAAAGTGAATTTGAACTGCATGCACGTGCTATCTTAGGCTTGCCGGTGAATACTGCACGACATAGTACAGCTGCCAGCGCGGTGATTTATGCCGGAGTCGATGGACGCAATCTTTCCTTTTCTGGCCTGGATCTTGCTTTAGCAGACGGCAACACTGATTTGCGCCTGTTTGGCAAACCGGAAGGCTTTAAACGTCGCCGCATGGGTGTCGCCACTGCACGTGCAGAAACTATCGAACAGGCACGTGAACTGGCACTACAGGCAGCAAGCCAGGTTAGTGTCAACCAGAACTAAACTGAAATACCAACGGACGACTGTACATGATCAACACCCATCCACTGCTGAATTACGCTAAAAGCAACCATGACATTAAAGCCATCAATCAATGGCGCAGTGATGTCGAAAATCAGCTTCAGGAAAGTTTTGAAAATGGGCAGTCGATTCGAGATATTATTCTGGCACGCTCCAACCTGATCGATGAAGCCCTGCAGTTTCTTTGGCAGCATGCCGAACTGGATCAAACTGATTTGGCTCTGTTTGCTGTCGGGGGCTATGGCCGCCGTGAAATGCTGCCTTATTCTGATGTCGATATCATGATCTTGTCAGAAGATGAGATTAGCCCAGAACAGGAACAGCTGATTTCTATATTTATTTCATCGCTATGGGATGTTGGGAATTTCAAACCAGGCATCAGTGTCCGTACCATCAATGAATGTGTCAATCAGGCCAGTAGTGACTTGAGTGTAGCTACCACCCTCATCGAAGCACGCCTGATCACTGGCAATGAAAATCTGTGCAAATGGCCACGTCGCATCGTGTCACGTACATGGACCGACAAAACCTTTTTTGATGCCAAGATGGATGAGCAGCACAAGCGTTATGCTCAGCACAACAATACTGAAAGCAATCTGGAACCGGATATTAAAAATGCGCCAGGTGGTATCCGTGACATTAACCAGATTGGCTGGATTGCCAAACGGCATTTCCGCGTCAACCGGATTTATGATCTGGTACATCTCGGTTTTATTTCAGAATTTGAACTCGGTGTACTTGAGGAAGCCGAAAGTTTCCTCTGGGAAATCCGCCATCATCTGCACCGCTTGACCAAGCGCGATGAAAACCGCTTATTATTTGATTATCAGCGTGATATTGCAGCCAAGTTCGGCTATGTGCGTGAAGAAGGCCACCACCCAAACTATCCTATCGAACAGTTCATGAAGCGTTATTATCGCACTGCACAGCAGGTATCGACGCTGAACGAAATGTTGCTGGCTTATTTCAACGAATCGGTGATTACCCCGCGTTTGCCGCAATATGAACGCCAGATTGAAGAAATTAATGAAAATTTCAAACTGGTCGATGGCAAACTGGCTGTCCAGCATCACAAGATTTTCTCGGAAAATCCAAGCGCAATTCTGGAAATTTTCTATCTGTTGGCCAACCGTCCCGAGATCGAAGGCATACGTGCGCGTACCTTACGCCTGCTGACCTTGGCTGGAAAACGCATTAATCAGGATTTTCGTGATAATCCGGTGCATCAGGCGCTGTTCATGGCAATTATCCGCTCACCGCATCGGCTGTACGACACCATGGTCTCCATGAAGCGTTACGGTGTGCTCGGAAATTATATTCCGGCCTTTGGTCAGATTATGGGGCTGATGCAATATGATCTGTTCCACATCTATACGGTCGATGCGCATACTTTATTGTTGCTACGCAATTTAAACCGCTTTAAAGAACCTGAATTTGCCAAAGAATTCACGGTGGTCAGTTCAGTATTCCAGCGTCTGACCCGTCGTGACATCGTCTATCTGGCAGCAATTTTCCATGATATTGCCAAAGGTCGCGGTGGTGATCACAGTGAACTTGGCGCCAGCGATGCGATCAAGTTTTGCCGTAGTCACGGCTTTACCGAACGCGAAAGCAACCTAGTGGCCTGGCTGATCCAGAATCATCTGGTAATGTCTGTCACTGCCCAGAAAAAAGATATTTCCGATCCGGATGTGGTCAAGGAGTTCGCCGAAAAAATGGGCGACATGGAGCATCTGGATTATTTATACACCCTGACGGTAGCCGATATTAACGCCACCAATCCGAAGCTCTGGAACACCTGGCGCGCCTCGTTAATGCGTCAACTATATACTCAGGCACGTGACGTAATCCGTTCTGGTCTGGGCCGTCCGGTTGATTATCAAATGCTGATTGAAGATACTAAATTTGCAGCCAGTGAACTTCTGGTTCAGGACTTTTCACTGGATGAGGTAGAAAAAGTCTGGCAGGAACTTGGTGATGACTATTTCCTCAAAGAAACAGCAGATGAAATTGCCTGGCATACCCGTGCCATTTTACAGCACGGCGACAATCCTGCCCCGCTGGTGCTGATGCGGGCACATCGTAATTACGCCCAGGATGCGGTACAGATCTTTATTTATACGCAGGATCAACCCAACCTGTTTGCCACCACGGTAGCTATTCTGGATCGTATGAATCTGGATGTACAAGATGCTCGAATTATTACTGCCACCAAAGCCTTCAGTCTGGATACCTATGTGGTACTCGACCGTTTTGGTACCTTATTGACCGATCCGGAACGCGAAGCCACAGTCATTGAAGCCCTAAAAGATGCCTTAAGTCATTCAGATGAATATCCGGGCTTGATGCAGCGCCGGATCCCACGTCAATTACGTCATTTCGATATTGAAAATACAGTCGATATCAGTATCAATCCTGCCTTGAATCAAAATATGGTTGAAATTGCCACCCTCGATCACCCTGGTTTACTTGCCAAAATCGGTGGTTTATTTATGATGCAAGGCCTGGATATCCACTCTGCCAAAATTGCCACACTTGGCGAACGTGCCGAAGATATATTCTTTGTCACCAAAAAGAATGGTATACCAATGACCCCAACGGAGTCTCAGGAATTTGCAGCTGCGCTCAAAGCTGCCCTGGATGAGGCTTCACATCAGGTCAGCGGCCAACACTAACATTTTGCTCGGTAACACATTCATGAACTCTAGCTTGTCTCTACTGCATCCTTATCCGTTTGAAAAGTTAAATCAGCTTTTTGCGGATATCCAGCCTGCTAATATGCCATTAATTCCCCTGTCGATTGGGGAACCAAAGCATCCTGCACCGGAGTTTGTGAAACAAGCCATTATTGATAATTTCAAGCATTTGTCGACGTATCCAAACAGCAAAGGCTTGCCGGAGCTACGTGAAAGTATTGCCCAATGGCTGACGCGCCGTTTTCAGCTAAATAGCATCAGTGCAGACAGCAATATCCTGCCTGTTTCCGGTACGCGTGAAGCGATTTTCTCGTTTGTACAGGCTTTGGTGAATCGTGAAGAGGCACCTTATGTGGTCATGCCGAATCCGTTTTACCAGATTTATGAAGGTGCAACACTGCTCGCAGGTGCCAAACCTTATTTCATCAACTGTACTGAGGAGAACAATTACCTTGGTGATTTTGATGCTGTTCCGGCAGAAGTCTGGGAAAAAACTGCACTGCTATTTGTTTGCACCCCGGGCAATCCAACCGGAGCAGTATTATCCAAAGAACAGTTTAAAAAACTGATTGCCCTGTCGGATCAATACAACTTTGTGATTGCTTCAGACGAATGCTATTCGGAACTGTGGTTTGATGAGGCACCTGTAGGTTTACTGGAAGTTTGTGCAGAAATCGGCCGGGATGACTATAAAAACTGTGTAGTGTTCCATTCACTGTCTAAACGTTCTAACCTCCCGGGCATGCGTTCAGGCTTTGTTGCTGGTGACGCGAATCTGTTAAAACCTTATTTGCAATATCGTACTTATCACGGTGCAGCGATGCCGGTACAACATCAACTGGCGTCGATCGCTGCCTGGGATGATGAAGCACATGTGGAAGAAAACCGGGTGCAATACCGGGCCAAGTTTGATTTATTTCAACAGGAACTCGGACATTTATTGCCCTTGAAAAAGCCAGATGCGGGCTTCTACTACTGGTTAAAAGTCGACAACGATGAAGCCTTTGCCAAACGCCTGATGGAAGAAGCACATATTAAAGTTCTTCCGGGTCGCTATTTATCTCGCGATACCGGACAGGGTAATCCGGGTGAACATCATGTACGTCTGGCACTCGTAGCCGATCTGACGCAATGTGAAGAGGTTATTCGACGCCTGAAAGCCATTCTCTAAGTTTTGATCAAAACTAAAAAACCCACTGGTTTAAAGTGGGTTTTTTAAATTGAAATCAGATGAGCTCTATTTTTATCTCATACTGAGAAGATGACGCTAATGATTACAATACTTTTGCAATTTCATCTTCAAGATCTTCAGGCTTGGTGGTCGGAGCAAAACGGTTCAATACCTTGCCATCACGTCCGATCAGGAACTTGGTAAAATTCCATTTAATCCCATTGCCTAAAATACCTTTGGAATTATTGGTCAAATAGCGAAAAATAGCATGTGCCTCAGGGCCTTTGACGTCCACCTTGGAAAACATCGGGAAAGATACCCCGTAATTTTTCTGGCAAAATTCACCAATCTGTTCATTGGAACCTGGATCTTGACCACCAAACTGGTTACATGGAAAGCCTAAAATTTCCAGACCTTGATCTTTATATTTTTCGTAGAGTTTTTCCAATCCTGAAAACTGGGGGGTAAAACCACACTTACTCGCTGTATTGACAATCAAAAGTACCTTGCCTTCATAATCCGCAAGCGCCTTGCTTTTGCCATTTAACAATTCAGCTTCAAACTGATAAATGTTAGTCATGGATAGGTTTCCTCATCATTTTTTTCTTGTGTTTCTAGATCTAGAGAAGCCGAGTTGACACAATAACGTAAGCCTGTCGGTTCCGGACCATCCGGAAAAACATGCCCTAAATGTGCGTCACAATGATGACAAACAATTTCGGTTCTGACCATTCCATGTGAAGTATCAGGTAATTCTTCTACTACTGAATTGCTGATAGGACGGTAGAAGCTTGGCCAGCCACAGCCGCTGTCATACTTGGTCTCTGATGAGAACAGCGGGGTGCCACAGCAACGGCAAACATAGGTTCCATCTTGCTTAGTATTCCAGTATTTTCCAGTAAATGCCGGCTCTGTGCCTTTCTCGCGGGTAATGCGAAATTCCTCAGGTGATAACTCTCTTTGCCACTCACGGTCTGTTTTATTGAGTTTTCCCATGCTTACGCACCTTTTTATCTTGCTATTTAAAATAGGATAATCCTATATTTACGTGATTCATTTTAAAAATTCTAGTCTTTATTCAATATTTTACAAAAGATAATAATGCCCATAAAAGCAAAAAGTAAGCAAATGCAAAATATATAAGTAAGCAATTTATGTATTAAATGATTCTATGTGAGCAAATTTAGTGATATCCTTAGTTTTAAATTTGCTCAGGATTAAAAAATGTCGCAAAAGAAGAGCGTAATTTTTAAAAATCTGCTGCCTGTGATCAAACAGTATCAACAGCTTGGATTTACGCATGAGAAAATTGTTGCACTACTCCGCGATGATCACCATCTCGATCTAGTCACAACTGAGACATTTAAAAGTTATTTATATCGTTATGCAAAAGTGACCTCCACTCCATCCGAGAACATCAAAATGCCGAACACTATCCAATCCCCTCGCGAAATCAAGAAATCATCCAAGCTTGATCATGTTTGCTACGACATTCGCGGACCTGTGTTACGAGCGGCCATAGAGATGGAAGAAGCTGGCCATAAAATCATTAAATTAAATATTGGTAACCCTGCCCCATTCGGCTTTGAAGCTCCGCAAGAAATTATCAATGATGTAGCTTTAAACCTGCCAAATGCGATTGGCTATACCGATTCCAAAGGGATTTTCCCGGCGCGTAAGGCCATCTGCCAGTATTACCAGCAAAAAGGTATTCTGGATATGCACGTCAATGACGTCTATGTCGGTAATGGGGTATCGGAACTGATCGTAATGGCCATGCAAGGCCTTCTGGATGATGGCGATGAAATGCTGATTCCGATGCCAGATTATCCACTCTGGACGGCAGCAGTGAATTTGTCTGGCGGTACAGCGATTCACTATAAATGTGATGAAGAAAATCACTGGTATCCAGATATTGCCGACATGGAAAGCAAAATCACGCCGAATACCCGCGGCATTGTGATTATTAACCCGAATAACCCGACTGGCTCGGTTTACCCACGTCATGTCTTGCAACAAATCGTCGACTTGGCCAAGAAATATGACCTGATTTTATTTGCTGACGAAATCTATGACAAAATTGTCTACGATGGGATCGAGCATGTTGCTGTGGCTGCCTTGGCAGGTAATCAACTTTGCGTATCATTTAACGGCTTGTCTAAAGCGTATCGTATTGCCGGTTACCGTTCGGGCTGGATGGCAATCACTGGTGACAAGTCTCGTGCAGCAGATTATATCGAAGGTCTGGATATGCTGGCGTCGATGCGCCTGTGCGCCAATCATCAGGCACAATATGCGATTCAGACTGCGCTGGGCGGTTATCAGTCCATTAACGACCTGATTCGTCCTGGTGGGCGTTTATATGAACAGCGCAACATTGCCTGGGAAATGCTGAACGAGATCCCCGGAGTATCTTGTGTCAAGCCTGAAGGTGCAATGTACTGCTTCCCGAAACTGGATCCGAATGTGTATCCAATTCAGGACGATGAAAAACTGATGCTGGATTTGTTACGTGCAGAGAAAGTACTTCTGGTTCAAGGTACAGGCTTTAACTGGCCGACACCCGATCATTTCCGTGTAGTATTCCTGCCGGCTGAAAATGAACTGCGTGAAGCTATTACGCGTGTTGGTCGTTTCCTGGCCAAGATGCGTTAATTCCAGCACTAGACGATATAAAAAACCGCATTTTTAAATGCGGTTTTTTTTACTTTTTTGAAAAGTTCAGGTTTTAACTTATACATTTTAAAAAGCCTGGCGGTTTTCTTGCACAAATTTCTGTACTCCAGGGTTTCTTAACGGGCAATTCCTCCTCAACCATAAAAATTCATGTTATTTTTTGACCAAATATAAAATTCTATGAGTACACGGATGTCCTCAAATACAATAAAACTCAGCCTGCTCCTCTGTCTTAGCATGTGCTTAGGTATTGGTATTCTTCGTTTTTCTTATACCGCCCTGTTACCTGGTACACGCGAAGCCTTTGGCTGGAGTACAGATTTTGCCAGTCTCTTGGGCAGTGCCAATTTGCTGGGCTATTTGATCGGCGCATTTACCGCCATGCGCCTGCCTCAAGACCGGAGTATGAGCACTTATATTCAAATTTCAGCCTTTGCCGGCATGTTCAGCCTGATGTGCTGTGCATTTTCTGGTTTTTCTGAAGCATGGTATATCGCTTGGCGGATTATTTCCGGGATCAGCGGTGGACTAATGATGATCTTATCGCCGAGTGTGGTCGCGCAGTGCTGTGAACTTCAAGACCGTCTTAAAATCAACTTTATTGGTTTTAGCGGAATTGGAGTAGGTGTTTTAGTTGCAACCCTGTTTCTGCCCTATCTGGATCAAATTTCCGTCCAGACTGCATGGCTGATCTTGTGGGGCTTTGCCCTGCTTATGTCTACTGTTTTAAGCTTACTACTACAGCAGTTTAAACCCTATCTTTCTCTACAGGCACCTGCTGTTACCGCTCATCTCCCTCTGAATAGTATTTTTTATAGTTTATTGACGGTATACGCCTGTAGTGCATTCGCCTATATACCGCATTCACTCTTCTGGATTGATTATTTAAGCCAGCAGTTGGGATTGAGCTTGTTCTGGATTAATTTCAACTGGATTCTGTATGGACTAGGCAGTGCCTTAGGTGCCTTGAGTGCTTATGCACTGGCCAGAAAATGGGGTAATTTTGCTGCACTGAAAATTCTTTATAGCCTTTATATTATGGCCATTTTTATTGCGACTCTAGATGCCTATCCCTTACTCACTTTTAGCTCTTCCTTTTTTACCGGGATGCTAAATCCCGCTGTGGTCTTCCTGACCTCTTATACCATTTTGCAACTGTATGGATTGGCTTATAAAAAACTCTGGAGTATTGCCACCTTATGTTTTGCCACTGTTCAGCTGATCGGTGGCCTCAGTTTCAGTACCCTACAGTATCTGGGATTAAGCTACCATCAGCAGTTTATATTGGCTGCATTTGTCCTTTTATTGGGAACAATGCAACTATTCTGGTATACAGGTTTCTCCAGACTCAAAACCAACAAACACATTCAGCCAGATTCTACTCAAGGAGAAGGTACCAAATAAGGATACGGATTGGTAGCCCCTTGCCCCCCTAAATAAATCCCATAATGTAAATGCGGCGGGGTATTTTTAGCATTACCCGTATTACCCACATAAGCAATAACTTCACCTGCCTCAACCCAGTCACCTTCCTGAATATGTTCTGCATAATCGTCCAGATGTGCATAATAATGTTGGCTCATATTTGGACCGGTCACCCAGATGATTTTTCCACCCAGATTATTGGTCCCAATCTTCCCTACAATACCTTGAGTCGCACTAAATACAGGTGTACCACGTTTGGCAAAAATATCTGTACCTTCATGTTTGCGACCAGCACTACGTGCTGCTCCCCAGGTATCATTGATTTGGCCGACTCTAACCCCTTCCACCGGAATCTGTAGCGGCGCTTCTAACTCGGTTCTTTGTAATTGCCAATATAGATATGGGCTTTTCCATCCCGCTGCCTGACCTGACGGCGGTGGCTGACAGGCCGTCAGTAAAAACCCCATAGACAACAGTAAGCTTATAATCCAAAGAAATTTCACCAATATTCGCATCTAATTAAATAAATGACTTTTATCTTAATCACAACCGCCTAATTTAAAATCATAATCCTGTTATTTTTAGTGATGATTTTATATAAGCTTTTAAATAACAAAACCCTCACATGAGGGCTTTGTTATTTAGGTTAAAAAAGAGATTACCTGCGTTTTTTTGCGCGAGATGGTTTCGATGGTTGTTGTTGCTGTTGTTGCTCTTCGTTCTGAGCATTGTTCTGCTTGTCTTTTTGCTGGACCTGCTTATGCTTCGCTCTAGTTTTCGCCATTATATACTCCTTTAGAGAACCGTCTCTATATCACTGGAAGTTCCATTCATTACTGTACCGTGTATACAAAATAAGCCAATCGCTGAGCTGTATCCAAATACGTTAATGTAATACAAATTTCACTAAGTCATTCAGCTATGAGCGAATCATTTTGGGGCTTATTACACTTCTTACATAAATTTGCAGCCTGATACCCATTTTAACTTTCAGCTAAAATCACTTAAACTTTTAGTGAAAAAGCAGCTATAAAAAAACCCGCAGTTAATGCAGGTTTTGATTTATAAATTACAGTTTTAAGCATCCATGTTGTCAATGATGGCCTGACCAAACTCAGAACAACGAAGTAAAGTTGCACCTGGCATCAGGCGCTCGAAATCATAGGTCACCGTTTTTGCCGCAATTGCCCCTGAAATACCCTTAATGATCAGGTCGGCAGCTTCTGTCCAGCCCATATCGCGCAGCATCATTTCTGCAGACAGAATAATCGAGCCTGGATTCACCTTATCTTGTCCGGCATATTTAGGCGCTGTCCCGTGGGTTGCTTCATAGACTGCAATCGAACCGCCAATATTGGCACCTGGTGCAATCCCGATTCCCCCGACTTCCGCAGCAAGCGCATCAGAAATATAATCACCATTTAAGTTCAGTGTGGCAATCACGGAATAATCTGCCGGACGCATCAAGATTTGCTGCAAGAAAGCATCGGCAATGACATCCTTAATAATAATGTCTTTACCTGTTCTTGGATTTTTGATTTTAACCCACGGTCCACCATCCAAAAGCTCTCCACCAAAACGTTCTAGCGCAACTTCATAGCCCCATTCTTTAAACGCCCCTTCAGTGTATTTCATGATATTGCCTTTGTGTACCAAGGTCACACTCGGCTTGTCATTCTCAATAGCAAACTGGATAGCTTTACGCACCAGTCGCTGGCTACCCTCTTTGGAGACAGGCTTGATCCCGATCCCGCAATTGTCTTCAAAGCGAATGTTGGTTACACCCATTTCTTGTTTCAGAAACTTGATCACTTTTTTTGCTTCGGGAGAATCTGCTTTCCATTCAATTCCGGCATAAATATCTTCTGAATTCTCACGAAAAATGACCATGTCGGTCAGTTCCGGATGATGTACCGGTGACGGAACACCTTCAAACCAGCGTACCGGACGCACACAGACATATAAATCCAGTTCCTGGCGTAATGCCACGTTCAGGGAACGAATACCCCCACCGACTGGCGTAGTCAGTGGACCCTTAATAGATATTACATAATCTCGCAGCGCTTCCAGAGTTTCTTCAGGCATATAAATGCCATAAATTTTATTAGCTTTTTCACCGCAGTAGACTTCCATCCATTCGATGGAACGCTTCCCGGCGTATGCTTTTTGCACAGCAGCATCTACCACAGCCTGCATTGTTGGTGTAATATCAACACCAATTCCATCCCCTTCAATAAATGGGATAATTGGATTATTTGGTACGTTGAGTGAAAGGTCTGCATTTACGGTAATTTTGGTACCATCCACAGGTACTACGATTTTTTGATATCCCATTATTAGTATTCTCCCTAATGCCGCTGACAAATCTTAAATAATTGCCAATTAGGCAATACTTTCAGCTGTTCTTAACGCATAATATTCTAATCCAAATTTGTTGTTTTTGAGATTTATACGGGAAATAACAAAGTTTCCCTTTTAAATAAACCTCTACATTTTTTAAATTAATGTAATTATAGAAGTTATTTCCTATGAAAATCGTCATTCTAAACAAACCTTATGACGTCCTCTCCCAATTCCGTCCGGATGAAAAGCATCCTACCATGGCCGATTTCGTCAACAACAAAGATCTGCGCCTTGCTGGCCGTTTGGACATGGACTCAGAAGGTCTGGTTTTTCTCACCGATCACGGTGGTCTCAACCAATATATCACCAATCCTGCCAATAAAAAGTTCAAAACTTATATGGTGCAGGTTGAAGGTGATATTACTGACGAGGCCCTTGAACAGCTTCGTAAAGGTGTTGAGCTGAAAGATGGCATGACGCTTCCTGCACGTGCTGAAAAAGTGTCTGAACCGGAATGGTTGTGGGAGCGTAATCCTCCTGTTCGTTTCCGTGCTTCTGTTCCAACGTCTTGGGTGGAGATTTCCATCTGTGAAGGTCGTAACCGTCAGGTTCGTCGCATGACTTCTGCTGTCGGCTTCCCGACCTTACGTTTGATCCGTACCAAAATTGGTGAGATTGATTTGGTTCGTATGGGATTGCAGCCGGGTGAGACCAGAGAAATTGAGCCATTACTTTACCCTGACTTCCAGAATATCCCTGCTGAAGAACCATATCGTTCACGTTCTTATGTGAAGAAGCCGGGGGGTACGGGTGGCAAACCAATCGTTCGCAAGAACAAAGATGGTTCCGTGAAAAAGTCTGGCACCAAACGCATCTGGCAAATGGACGAAAGCGAAAAGCCGAAACGTCGCACCAATGGTACTACTCGTCCAAATACCAAGGCACCACGTGGTCGTGGCCGGGGTCGTGGTTAAAGCTCAGCCTATTCATCAGGTAGTGACAGGCTAAATACCACGCCAGACGGCGTATTTTCTACAGTTGCTCCCCCCTGATGGAGCTGCATAATCGACTGCACAATGGCAAGGCCCAGACCACCCGTCTGGGCTTTTTCATGTCGGCTGTCATCTATCTGATAAAAACGCTCAAATAAATGCGGATGATGCTCATCTGCAATCCATACCTCTGGCGTCAGCACCGATATTTTAATGCGATGATTCAGTCGCTGTGCCGACACACTAATCTCACTCCCCGGCTGACCATAAGTAATGGCATTGCTGATCAGATTGGCAACTGCGCGCTGTAATAATGCGGTGCTGGCAGTCAGACTTAAATCTGCTGGAACATTAATTTTTAAATGCATCTGCTTTTCTTCAGCCAGAAAACTGAAGTACTCAAGTAATTCTTGCAGCATCTCATTCAGATTGAAATGCTGTTTTTCAACCGTAAATCCACCATGCTCTACCCGCGCGATAAACAGCATGCTTTCAATCATCTGGCTTAGACGTTCATATTCTTCTAGGTTGGAATAGAGCAGATTTTCCAGTTCAGCAAGCTCGCGCGGCCGCGATAACAGAATCTGTGTTTGCCCGATTAGATTGTTTAATGGCGTGCGAAGTTCGTGCGAAATATCCTCAGAAAAACGTGCCAACTGCTGATATGCAGACTGAATATTACCGAGCATATCGTTCATGGCCTGACTCAGCTCTTGCACCTCCAGCGTATTACTCTGAACATCAATGTGCTGATTGGGCTGCTGAATATTGACCTGTGCTGTCGCCAGCATCAGCTGACGCATTGACTTTAGAATATAGCGTCCAGCCAGCCAGGCCATAAAGGTCGAGAGCAATATACCAAGCAGACTATAGAGCACCAGCTTTGATAAATAGGTTGCCAGTGCCCTTTGTCCTTCTGCCAACTGTTTACCTGCTACCAGCTGGTAGCTGCGACCCTCAAACTGCACCTGTTTAAAAGCCAGACGTGTTGAAGGATGTTCAGCCTGATTATTCTGAAACTGTAATTTGGAGGAATAATGCAATGCCGGAATATGAACCTGCAAAGGATTGATTTCGATCAGACGACTTTTTTGATGCTGCAGCAACAGTAAATTATCTTCCTGTCCCAGCATATTTTCATATAATTTGGGATGCTGGACCAGAAGTTTGAAACTCTGGGCATCTTCAAGAAAAATCTCAATCCGGGAAATACGAGCGGCCAGCGCCTGATCCTGCTGGGTCTGAATCATCTGTTGCATATTTTGATAAGACAGCAACGCCACACTCAGAAACACCACGCAAGACACCAGTGCAAATGCAATACTTAAACGTGTTGCCAACGGCAATAACACAGGGTTTTTCATGGACATTCATCTAGCTTATAACCCATACCACGTACGGTATGGATCAGTTTTGGCGTGTAATGATCATCAATTTTGCTACGCAGCCTGCGAATAGCCACATCGACCACATTAGTATCAGTATTAAAATTGATATTCCAGACCATGGACGCAATCTGGCTCCGGGTCATCACCTGTCCCTGATGTTCCATTAACAATTGCAACAGGGCAAATTCTTTCTGGCTCAAGTCGATCTTTTGTCCGTTACGGTAAACCTCATGCTTTAAGCGGTTCAATACCATATCTGAAATCTGATAGGCCTCCTGCTCCAGACGCGGCACACGGCGCAACAGACTTTTAATTCGGGCCAGTAATTCAATATAGGAAAAAGGCTTGGTCAGATAATCATCGGCACCAAGCTCCAGTCCTTTAACCCGATCTAGCACATGATCGCGGGCGGTAAGCATTAATACCGGAATCTGGCTAAAAGTTCGCAGGGTTTGTAATACCTGCCAGCCATCCAGGTCCGGCAGCATCACATCAAGCAGCACCAGATCAAAAGACTGTTGCTGCAAACACGATAATGCACGCACGCCATTTTCTGCGATGGCCGTACTATAACCTGACTCATTCAGTCCTTTTGCCAGATATTCAGCAATCTTGACTTCATCTTCTACAATTAAAATATGCATGTCAGTAGTTTAGCTGTTTTTAGCTAGTTCTAGATTACAAATTGGTAATCTGATTGTCATGCTGCACTGGCGGATTTTTTTCTAAGATAGCCCCAGTAGCCAATTGCATGAAAGATAACCATGAAAATTTCAATCGCCAACACAACCCTGACCTTGCTCAGCAGCGTATTACTACTCAGCTCAGTGGCGCATGCAGAATTTAAAACGGCGCCAGTCATGTCGCTAGAAGTAGCAAAGCTCATGGCCAGCAACGTCATGCTTGCTTGTCAGCAACAGGCCAAGCCGGCGGCAGTCGTTATTCTAGATCAGGGTGGCAACCTGCTGGCCAGCCAGCGCCATGAATCTGTCGGCATTCACAACCTGATTGCAGCGGAACGGAAAGCTTTCACCGCGTATTCAACTAAAACCAGCACACTGGATTTTATGCGCAATGCCCAGAAAAATCCGGATGCACAGAATCTGAATAGCTTGCCTGAATTGCTATTACTGGGTGGTGGCGTCCCTGTCATTTACCAAAACCAGATTGTAGGCGCTGTAGGCGTCGCAGGTGCGGGCGGTTCAGTACAGGATCATCAATGTGCCAATAGCGGCATTCAAACCACCTTAAAGCAGCTTTGATTTCTTTTAATTAGTAATTTTTTATTCCTTTGATTAAACATTATTCCGTCATTCCAACGAGGAACATAACATGAAAAAAATCTTAATCGCGACTCTTGCCACTACTGCAGCAACTCTTTCTTTTGCCCAGAACCCGCTGAGTGTACACGTGCTGAATCTGGAAAATGGCCTACCTTCTCCGAATGTAGAAGTGACGCTGGAAACACAGAAAAATGGCAAATGGGTACAGCTTTCACAAGCAAGGACCAATCCTCAGGGTCGTATCACAGCACTGTACCCAGAGAATAAAACCTTTGATAAAGGAACCTACAAAGTGACTTTTAAAACTGGTGACTGGTTTAAAACCCAAAAGCAAAACAGCTTTTTCCCGGAAGTACCGGTGATTTTTGAAGTAGATGGCTCAGTCAATCACTATCATATCCCGCTGCTATTAAGCCCCTATGGTTATTCAACCTATCGCGGCAACTAAGCTCTCCCACTTAAGGCCCACCCTCTTTGGGCCTTCCTTTTTTTTCTTGTTATTCTTTTATTGAAATGCCATTTACGATTCATATTTAGTGATCTAAAAAATAAAATGTATTCAAAAAAGGAGCTTTACATTGGATCAGCAAGCTAACCAGATGTTTAATCAGGACCAAGAGGTCTTTGCGATACATTGACTGCTATAGCAGAACGCAAAGCCAATAATGGTCGTACTAGCATTTTATGAATTCAAATGAGGAATCAGCATCATTAAATCGCAGCTAAATTCAATGGAACTTCCTGACCTCTCATCAAATAAATATCATGTTGATATTTAGTCAATAAAAAACCGATGCCTAAGCATCGGTTTTAAAGTTTTAAATTGAATTAAGCTTTCAACCATTTCTCAGCTTTGGCCTGATCTTCAACTTTCAGTTCAACTTCGGTCAGTTCAGCACCGCCTGCCTGAACTTCAAAAGTCATCAGCTCATCTCGACGGAACGCGTATACTGTAAAACTACCGTTCTGTTTTGCATAGCTTTCGAGAAGCTTGGTGGTGGCTTTTAGACCGTCAATCGCAATAATCATGTCATTGGCAGAAAGACCGGCCTGTACAGCCACAGCATCACGACGCGCAGATTGAACCAGTACACCTTCCGGCTTATCTGCCAGCTTTAAGCCGAATGGCAAAGACTTGTCATTTTTCAGGCTATAACCAATACCAAACTCAGGTAAGAGCTGATCCAGCGGCAGTTCATCTGTCGTATTGATCAAGTGATTAATCTGTTCTGACCAATCATCACCTGTCAGTTCTTTGCATAATTCAAAGATTGTCCGTTCGTGCACCTGAATACCATTTTGCGCATTTTCATACAAACGGCGCATTAAGGCATCCAGACTTGAACCACGTAAACGCAGTCCCAAGTCCAGACATAGCGCTACCAGACAACCTTTGTTGTAATAGCTGGTTCCGGCATTAGTGGAGTTTTCATCCTGACGGTAGAATTTCACCCAGGCATCAAAACTGGATTCAGACACTGACTGAATCGCACGTCCCGGATTTTGCAAATAACGGTCAATCTGTGCTTTTAACAAAGCAATATACGATTCCTGATTAATCACGCCGCTACGCAGCAAAATCAAATCATCGTAATAGGAAGTAAAGCCTTCAAATATCCACAGCAAAGACGTATAGCCTTCTCTGTTTAGATCATAGTTCACGAAGTTTTCAGGTCGAATAAACTTCACCAACCATGAATGGAAATATTCATGGCTACATAAGCCGAGGAAACGCTGATAATCTTTTGAAGGTTCTTCAGGTTCATTGGCTTTCGGCAAGTCATCACGTGGTGAAATCAGACTGGTCGAGTTCGGATGTTCCAGCCCCCCATAGCTGTTGCCGGTTGCCATCGTCATAAAAGTATAGTCCACAAACGGTGCTGAACCAAACATGGAAATTTCTGTACGACAGATTTTTTCAATGTCCTGCTGCATACGCGTAGCATTCATGGCGTGTTTACCGGACACCACAAATTCATGTGGAATCCCATTGGCATCAAAACTGAAACGGGTTTGTTCTGCCAGCTCAAATGGCGCATCAATCAGTTCGGCATAGTTTTTAGCTTTCAGCGTGAAACGGCCTTTGACCAGACTTTTGGCCTGCATGCCTGTTGCCAATTGGAAATGCTTTAATTCATCTGGCAGGAAGATTTCCAGTTCAATTTCTTTATTTTCCTGACCTTCCAGCCCCAGACATGCACAAGCCGGGTTCACGTAGAGACGATTTTGATCCACGTATGCACCACGAACGGACAGGTCATAGGCATAGACATCATATTCCACCGTAATCAGCTCATGATCGGTATTGAATAAACGCCATTTATTCTTTTCAAACTTCTGGATTTGTAGCTGGCGCCCATCTTCATCATAAGCCTTGACCGCTTCAATATGTTTGGAAAATTCCCGGATCAGATAGCTTCCCGGAATCCAGGTCGGCAATGACAAGACTTGCGTCGGATCAGCAAGAAAGCGCACAGTTACGTGAATAAGATGCTGACGATAATCGTCAAATTCGATTTGATAATGCAACATAATAGACGATATAAAATTAAAATAAATGAGATATAGCTTAGCTTAGCATTTTTTAAGCCAGGATGGTTTAGCTGTCTTATTTGTCTACATTTACGACTAGCTATCTGTATAAAAAAGGCATAGCATGCGTGAAAATTAAATCGTTCAACACCCAGCGGGTTATCAAGGAACACCATTGAAATACATCATCTCACTGATTGCGGTTTTCAGTTTATTTATTTCTGCATTTTCCCATGCTGCCCTACTCAATATTGTGCCTGAAAGCGTTGAAGCTGAAGCCTGGACCATTCTGGATTCACAATCTGGTCAAGTTATTGCCGAGCACAATGCTGATGTTCAGCGTGCTCCGGCCTCGCTAACCAAAATGATGGTGGCTTATATTGCCTTGAAGGAAATTGAGGCCGGAAAATTAAATAAAAATGAAGTTTTAACCGCGACTTCTGTGGTGAAAACTGTGATGTGGGATGAGTCACAGATGTACCTGAAAGAAGGTGATCAGATTTCAGTCGATCAGCTTCTGGCGGGCTTAATTATCATGTCTGCCAATGATGCTGCAGTCACGCTGGCTGAGAAAATTTCGGGTGGTATTCCGCAGTTTGTTGAACGCATGAATCAGGAAGCCAAAATGCTGGGCATGCAGCATACCAATTTCCAGAATCCGGCAGGTATTACCATGCCTGAACATTATTCTACTGCCGCAGATTTGGCCAGACTATCTATGGCAGTCGTCAATGAAACTCCGGATTATCTGTATTATTCCAAACAGCCAAGCTTTACCTATAACCGACATTTTCATCGCGCAACCAACCGTGTGCTTCAGGTAGATCCTACGGTGGATGGTTTAAAAACCGGTTTTACCCGTGCAGCAGGCTACAACCTGGCGCTGACGGCCAATCGTGTCACGGCAGATCTTGAAATGCCGAACCGACGTCTGATTGTGGTAGTACTGGGTACTAAAAGTGCGGCAAAACGCGCTGAAGTATCGCATAAGCTGATGAATCTGGCCTATACCTATACCCGCAATGAAGTAGCGATCAAAGATAAACAGCTACTGGCTGAGCTGCCTGTAATCAAATCAACCTTAAAAATGTTTAAGGTGCAGACCAAGCAACCGCAGATTATTACCACCTCTTTATATGATCAGGGGTATAGTATCGACCTGAATCAATTCGACCAGACCAATCAACGTATTATGCTGAATACTGGTGATGGCATTTTAAGAAGTATCGAACCTTTACAAGAAACCCAGACGCATATCAGTGTGGAAGTAAAGGCATCTGAGCTCATTGCGCCCTTGGCGACTATCATGCCTCTGGCAACCATTCAGGTCTATCAAAATAACCAGTTAATCCGTACTATCCTGATTGAAGATCATGTCGAAATTGAAGAAGCTAACCTGTTTCAGAAATTCTTTAGCTGGCTGCAAGGTTTATTTACTTTCTTTTCAGACTCTACACCAAGCGTAAAGCTTTATCCTCTAAATAAATAATAGCGCTAGCTGTCAAGTTAACTGTTCTTTAAGCCAGAAGATTTTTTCGCTGATCTTCTGGCAGATTTTCCTTTCTCCCTGCCTCACACCCTCAAGACAGGGAAACTTACCTGCCCTCACAGAATTGCTACGTTTTGTAATGTGTATAACAATTTTAACCAAGACGCGATCTGGCCCATGCCATAGTATATTTTCTTTCTATTTCTCTTATTTTTATTAAAAAAATAAACAGGTTAATCATATATGACAGCACATAAAATCGTGATTGTGGGTGGCGGTGCCGGTGGTCTGGAACTGGCGACTCAGTTGGGTGATAGCTTGGGTAAAAGCGGTAAGGCCCAGATTATTCTGGTCGATCAAAAACTGACACATATCTGGAAACCGCTGCTGCATGAAGTGGCTGCAGGTACCTTAAATCCACATCAAGAAGAAACCAATTATTTTGCTCATTCAGCAGCACATCATTATGAATTTGTCTTGGGTACATTCACAGGACTAGATCGTGAAGCCAAACAGATTCTGGTCGAAACAGAATATTTCTCCAAAACAGCCCAATCCAAGAAAAACCAGCATATTTCCTATGACACACTGGTACTGGCCTTGGGTTCTACCTCGAATGATTTTAATACCGAAGGGGTAAGACAGTTCTGTCATTTTCTCGACAGCCGTAAACAGGCGGATGTTTTTCAGCAGGACATGTTGCATCTCTATCTGAACGCACAGCATGAAGCTTCGAATCGTGAACTGAATATCGCGATTATTGGTGCCGGAGCAACCGGAGTAGAACTGGCAGCGGAGCTGGTAGAAGCCAAACATAATTTCTTTAAATATGGTTTAAACAAGGTTGACCCGAAAAAAGTAAAAATCACCTTAATTGAAGCGGCGGATCGCATTCTGACGGCACTCTCACCTAGAGTTGCTGAACACACCATGCAACAAATGGAAAAGTTTGGCATTGAAGTCTTGACCGGTCATCGGGTGGCCAAGGTCGATGAAGACAAGATTTATTTTGCAGATGGTTCAAGTCTGGATGCCGAGATTAAAGTCTGGGCCGCCGGTATCAAAGCACCTGAAGTCTTAGTGCAACTACAAGATATGGAAAAGGACAATATTCACCGATTGAAAGTCTATTCCACCCTGCAAACCAAATCTGATCCAGACATCTTTGCTTTTGGTGACTGTGCACATTGCCAACCTGCAGCAGATGAACCGGTATTGGGTCCACGCGCACAAGTCGCCAGCCAGCAGGCCAACTTTCTGGCCAATGCCTTAAAAGCCCGGATCAATGAGGAAAACTATTTGCCCATGTTTAAATTTTCTGACAAGGGTTCACTCATTTCCCTAAGTCAGAATAAAGCCGTTGGGGAATTACTCGGTCAGGTCAATGTGCAAGGCTTTGTCGCCAAATCAATGTATGTGTCCTTGTACCGGATTCATCAGGCAACCATTCATGGGTATGCGCATGCGGGCATTCTAACCGCAAAAGATTTTGTTACACGGAAAATATCTCCAAAGCTGAAATTGCATTGAAATTCCAGAATTTGACCCAATCAATGAAAAAATCGTCAATAAAATTGTCGAATTGCGTTTTTTTGCTAATTTTAGTCTACAAAAACGCAATTTCACTTTATGATGTACCCTTAAAAAATTGAATGGATCAATTAACATGACTGCTATTGCAAATAACCACGTGGTTTCTTTCCACTACACATTGACTAACGCAGAGGGTGAAACTCTCGATCAATCTCAAGGTGAACCACTTGCCTATTTGCACGGTGCAGGTAATATCATCCCAGGATTAGAAAACGCGCTAGAAGGTAAAACTGTAGGTGATAAATTCACTGTAAACGTTCCAGCTGCTGAAGGTTATGGCGAATACAATCCAGACCTAGTTCAAGAAGTTCCTGCGCAAATGTTCCAAGGCGTAGACAATATTCAAGCAGGTATGCAGTTCCAGGCTCAAACTGATGACGGCGTGCAAATCGTAACTGTTAAAGCAGTTGAAGGCGACAATGTTGTTGTTGATGCTAACTTCCCACTTGCTGGTCAAGATCTGACTTTTGAAGTTGAAATCGTATCTGTTCGTGAAGCTTCTCAAGAAGAATTAGATCACGGCCATGTACATGGTGCAGGTGGTCACCAACACTAAGATCTTCTGATCGGGTGTGATAAAGGGCAAAGTGCAAACTTTGCCCTTTTTTGTTGCCAAGAAAAATAACTCAAACAATGTCCATCAAAAAATGAGCCATAAAAAAGGCAGGATCAATACCCTGCCCTTTTAATCCCATCAAGATCTTTTTTCAAAGAATAATCATTGGATTATTTGTTTTGGTTATAAATCTGCATTGCTGCTGGCAACTGTTGACGCATCTGTCCAATACGCTGGCTATTCGATGGATGCGTAGACAGGAAAGCGACTCCGCCCCCACCTTCTAATTTATTCATTTTTTCCCACAGGGTAATGGCTGCATTCGGGTTATAGCCTGCACGCGCCATCAGCATCAAACCGCCTTGGTCAGCACGACTTTCCAGATTACGCGAGTACGGCAAACCAATCCCGATCTGACTACCCAGCTGTGCAGCTGCAGCGCCGCCCTGACCTACACCTGCTGCACTCAGGCCAATTCCCAAGGCCAGGTCAGTGAGGGCCTGCGCGCCGATTTTCTGCTTAGAGTGCTCTTCTAAGGCATGTACCATTTCATGACCCATAATTGCTGCAATTTCAGCATCAGTCAGATTCAGTTTATTCACAATACCAGTGTAGAATACGACTTTACCACCCGGGGCAACAAAGGCATTGACCTGGTCAGATTTAAGTACAGCCAGTTGCCACTGGAATGGCGTACCGGTTTGATTCATTTGGTTAGCAATCGGCTTCAAGCGATTAAACACGGTATTAATACGTTTATATGTGGCTGAACTGGTATCCAGCTGACCTTTATTGCGCGCATCATTCACCATGGCATTATAGCTTTGGCTGGCAGATGCATTTAAAGTCGCAGTATCCGCCCCGGCAATATCGGCAATGGTAGTACAACCCGACAATGTCACCACTGTGGCAGTGGCCATACTTAATAAAAGTTTATTCTTCATTATAATTAACTCTACCTTAGCTCAAGCTTAATTTACATTGTAAAAATTATAAGGGAAAGCATGCAGTAGCTAAACGTATAATTACTCCATCTTCTTATAAATTATGTAATTTTTAAGCCAAGTACTGTATCGCTAACCAGTAAATCAGACAAATAATATTTAAGCCCAGATACACCTGACTGAGAGGTTTTATTTTCTGTTCAAGTATTTCATCTTTACGTTTGAAATATAAAAAAGCATTTTGTAGCAAGATAACAGGCACCAGAATGCAGGCAATAATGACGCTGAGACCAATGAGTGCAGTATAAATAATCTCAGGATTTTGGGTTTGCGCACGAATAATCATCATGGCAATTGTTGGTGCCCCGCCCATCGCGAATAATAATGAATAAAACATGGTCGCCGATATATTTTTTTGCATCCTGATGCTCATTTTTCTTTCTTTATATATCGATATGTTAAAGCACATCACGCCGGATTACCGATGCAACTTTAGTCTTGAAATAACTACATAATTTCAACCTATAAAAAAACCCATCCTAAGATGGGTTTTTTTATTGAAGCTTAAAACAAATTAAGCATCGAATGGATGGCGAAGAATGATGGTTTCTTCACGGTCTGGACCCGTTGAAATGATGTCGATTGGACATTCAATCAATTGCTCAAGACGTTTTACATAGTTCAATGCAGCTTGTGGCAACTGATCCAGTGATTTCGCACCAAAAGTTGACTCAGACCAGCCTGGCATAGTTTCGTAAATCGGTTTTAAAGTTTCGAATGCAAGCGCATCAGAAGAACCGACACAACCAGAATCTGCAGCTTCATAGCCTACACAGATTTTCACTTCTTCCAAACCGTCTAGAACGTCAAGTTTAGTCAGGCAAATACCAGAAAGTGAGTTTACATCGACTGAACGGCGTAGAATTTCAGCATCGAACCAACCACAACGACGTTGACGGCCAGTAGAGGCACCAAATTCATTACCAATCGTACCGAGGTGTTTACCAATCGCATCACCTGTGTCATTTGCAGCGTCATACACCAACTCAGTTGGGAATGGACCTGCACCTACACGGGTTGTGTACGCTTTAGTAATACCCAGTACATAGTCAAGGTGCAAAGGACCCAGACCTGAACCAGAGCTTACGCCACCAGCAGTTGTATTCGAAGAAGTTACATACGGATATGTACCGTGGTCAACGTCAAGAAGTGAACCTTGCGCGCCTTCGAACATGATGTTGTCACCGTTTTTACGGTAGTTATGCAACTCAGTAGTTACGTCCACAACCAGTGGAGCAACAACCTTACGCCATTCGTCACACAGTGCCAGCACATCTTCCAGTTTAACTGCTTCAACACCGTAGTATTGAGTTAACTGGAAGTTATGGTAGTCCAGAAGTTCAGTCAGCTGAGCTGTAAGATGTTCACCACCACGTACCAGGTCAGCAACACGTACTGCACGACGTGCCACTTTATCCTCGTATGCAGGACCGATACCACGACCTGTCGTACCAATCTTCGCATTACCACGTTTTTTCTCACGCGCCTGATCAAGTGCGATGTGGTTTGGCAGGATAAGTGGACAGTTTGGAGAAATGCGTAAACGTTCTTTAACAGGAACGCCTTCTTTTTCAAGAATGTCCATCTCTTTGATGAGCGCTTCAGGAGAAAGAACCACACCGTTACCAATTAAGCACAATACGTTTTCACGTAAAATACCTGATGGAATGAGGTGTAAGACAGTTTTCTTACCACCAACCACAAGAGTGTGACCTGCGTTATGTCCGCCTTGATAACGAACTACCGCTGCCGCTTGATCTGTGAGCAGGTCGACGATTTTACCTTTACCTTCGTCGCCCCATTGGGTACCAAGTACCACAACATTCTTGCCCATAATAGCCTCATTACATCATGCTGTTAAAGTTGAAAGCCCCACTCAGTGACATGAACACTGAGCCAAGCAATTAAATCGTTTTGACTGTCCACTCGCCATCTACACGCACCAGCTGGTGAGTTGCATACGGTACTGAGTTTAAATCATCATTACCCAGTAACTGAATTATACTCAAGCCTTGTGCACGGAGGTTCTGAATCGCCTTCAGAAGTTCTGCATCGCTGCCTTTAGGTGCAACGACCACCTGTATCGTATCAAACTGGCCTGCACTTAAAGCATATAAGTCACACGAGAAACCGGTTGCAGGACGGGCACGCCCAAAATGCTCACCAATGCCATCATAACGGCCACCTTGTGCCAGTGCAGCTGCACGGTTCGGCGCATACACGGCATACATCAGACCAGTATGATAATGGTACGAACGCAATTCAACTACATCAATACCAATGCTCAAGTTTGGCCAACGGGTCTGAACTTCATCCCTAGTGATTTGTAGTACATCAAAAGCTTGCTTGAATGCAGGATTTGCCAGCACTTCAGCGCTTAGATTTGCTTGCAATGCATCCAGGTCACTGGCATAGCGCCCAAGTGCATAAAAATCCTGACCAAATTTCAGCTCTGCCGTGAATTCTGCTAATTCCGGTAAAGCCTTGCGTTGGTATAAATCAGATAATTGCTGTTCAGCAACTTTGTTCAATCCTGCTTGAGCCACCAGACTGCGGAATAAACCGACATGACCTAAGTCCAGATGAATACCATCTGCCTGGCCTGCCTCCTGAATCAGACTGATCATCAAGTCGACCATTTCAACATCGGCATCGATGCTGTCTGAACCAAATAGCTCTGCACCCAACTGTAGTGGCGCACGCGAGGTATTAAAACCGCGAGGTTTGGTATGCAAGACAGTTCCTGCATAACAGTAACGTGCAACACCTTCCACTGGATGTACATGCGCATCAATACGAGCCACTTGTGGTGTCATATCGGCACGCACACCAAGTAAACGACCAGAAAGCTGATCGATCACCTTAAAAGTGGCTAAGTCTAAATCTTGATTCGATTCTGAGAGAGAAGATAGAGATTCGATGTATTCAATGAATGGCGTGTACACCAGCTGATAACCTCGAGATGCAAGGAAATCCAGTGATTTACGGCGCAGGCTTTCAATGACTTGCGCTTGTTCTGGTAATACATCAGCTACACCATCAGGTAATAACCATGTCTCTGAAATGGGCATGTTGTAAACCTAAATTCTTGTCAGCGCGGAACGAATCCGCATAAAAAAATCGGGAGCACACCCGATTTCTCCTAGTCTAGCACGATAGTTTTGGCTGTGCATCGCAAATTTTATAATTTTCGCCACCTGATGAAAGGATCAACAATTGTGTCAACTATCAGCATTTTATTGCATCTTAAAAACACAAAACCCAGCATTAAATCAAGGATAGTCCCATCATAATTTTTACCGTTTACACTGAGATTTCAGTTTTATCCTGTGACGGCAGAGAATTTGAGTTAAATAATGCATCTGGAACTTATTATCAGAATCCAGATATGCTCATCCGCGTCTGAAAAACAATCGCGCGTAATCAAATGAGAATTGGGTCTATCAGCTGTGCCAGTACTTGACTTTATCCCCTCCATTTCACAGTTTATGCAAAATGGTTTTATCTGGCTGAATGCTCTCTATAGTCTGGTACTGCCTCCTTTCAAAAGATCTCTAAAGGGGGTGGGATGATTTCTGGGGATCAACCACTTTAGTCAGTAAACTGACCAGCTCCGCATTTTGCAACTCAACCTGCTGAAGCTTTGTTGTGGTCTGATCCAGTACTTCCTGCTGGACATGCATTTTTTTGGCCAGATCCTGCATAATTTCCAGAGTCTTTTTTAAGTTTTCTTCAAGATGCGCGACTTTTTCTTCAACTGGCACACCTTGCTCGGTACGTGGCTCATCATTCTGATTAAACTGCAGCCAGATCAGAAAAATCACCGCCAAAGTCAGCAGTATAATAAAACCCCAAACCATCATCATGTGCTTGCTCTTATTTCATTTTATTGTTTTTATCTTAACGAAAAATACTGCAGATAATCTAACTAATTCAGCTTCAAATACTGATTTTCGATCAATTACAGCCAAATTCTCCTAAAAATTGGCTGGCAAAATATTCTGGACATGAAAAAAGCACCTTATCTTCGGTGCTTTAGAGATTTAAATAACTCGAACTTAATGAAATGATTCACATAAATCTAATAAACGGTTGGCATAGCCCCATTCATTATCATACCAGGCAAAAACTTTAGCTTGGTGTCCGACCACCAGCGTCTGAGTCAAATCCACAATCAGTGAATATGGAGAATGATTAAAATCACTGGATACCAAAGGCTCATCTGTTACCGCCATGATTTCTGCGAAGTCCTGCCGGGCAGCCTTGATCAGAACTTCATTCAGCTTGTGATCGGTAATCGGTAACTGAGAAACAAAGGTCAAATCAATTGCAGCGACATTAATAGTCGGCACCCGAATCGAATAACCATCGATACGGTCTTCCATTTTCGGCATTACCCGCTTTAAGGCACCCAGTGCGCTCGAAGTTGTAGGAATGATGTTATGGCCCGAGGCACGTGCACGACGCAAATCACGATGTGCATGATCCAGCACCGATTGATCCGCCGTAACAGCATGGATTTCGGTCATCAGGGCACTATTGATACCAAATGCATCATCGACAATTTTGACCAGTGGTACCAAAGCCTGTGTAGTACAAGAAACACTGGAAATGATCTGATCCGATGCTTTGACTTCATGATGATTGACACCATAGACAATCGCAGCATCCACCGTATCAAAAGGTGCGGCACCGATAATCACACGTTTCGCCCCTGCCTGAATATGCTGGGTCGCGGCTTCACGGGAACGGAACAGCCCGGTACATTCCAGCACCACATCTACAGCCAGATTTTGCCAAGGCAGTTTTGCCGGCTCGGCTTCACACAAAACCTGTACTTTTAAAGCGGCATCTTTATAGCTGATATGCAGATAAATATGTTCAGCATCATAGCTAAGATCTACCTGCCCTGAAAAACGGCCATGGGTTGAGTCATATTTAAACAGATGAATCAGGGTTTCAACATCGGCAATATCGTTAATGGCTACGATTTCAAAGTTAAAATCTTTCGGATTTTCAAACCATGCACGTAGTACATTCCGTCCAATACGCCCAAATCCATTGATTGCCACTCGTTGCATGACTCAACCTTTAATATGCCTATTTTAGAACTCTTCTATGTTAAAGGATTTCTGGCGCCGTACATTAAAAAACTTCAGTGAAAATACTGATTTTCGATTATTTTCTTTCTGATAGATCAGGTTCTCTCTGCATCATTTAAAATTCCAGTTATTTTTCAAGAGATGAAATTATCGGAATTTTGCCCTTAGAAAGATTCAATTTAACTATTTAGCAAAAAACCTAAGCACATAAATCCTTAGCAATTGGTTTTAAAATGATTGGTGCGTACTGCTTTTTCCGTTATAATTTGGCGTTTTAAATTTTTAAGCCCCACATTGCAGCAGAGCTTTTGTATGCTTGTCAGACTGTGGTGTTTTTGCCAAATCGGAAATTATGGAGTGACTTGGTTGTGAGTACTCGTTTTATGACATCAGCTGAAATTCGTGAAGCATTTTTGCGTTACTTTGAATCGCAAGGGCATACACGTGTCGCGTCGAGTTCTCTAGTACCCGCCAATGACCCAACTTTGCTGTTCACCAATGCGGGTATGAACCAGTTTAAAGATTGCTTCTTAGGTCTAGAAAAACGCGATTATGTCCGTGCCGTATCATCACAGAAATGCGTACGCGCAGGTGGTAAACACAACGACTTGGACAATGTGGGTTATACCGCCCGTCATCATACTTTCTTTGAAATGCTAGGTAACTTCTCGTTTGGTGACTACTTCAAGCGTGATGCGATCAAATTTGCCTGGGAATTCTTAACGAGCGATGAATGGTTAGCACTACCTAAAGATAAACTCTATGCCACTGTGTACCACACTGATGACGAAGCATTTGATATCTGGAACAAAGAAATCGGTCTAGATGCCAGCCGTATTATCCGCATTGGCGACAACAAAGGCGGTCAATACGCATCAGACAACTTCTGGGCAATGGGCGATACCGGTCCTTGCGGTCCTTGTTCTGAAATTTTCTTTGACCACGGTGATCATATCTGGGGTGGCCTGCCGGGCACGCCTGAAGAAGATGGTGACCGCTTCATCGAAATCTGGAACAACGTTTTCATGCAGTTCAACCGTACTGCAGATGGTGTGTTACACCCTCTTCCAGCACCTTCTGTTGATACAGGTATGGGGTTGGAGCGTATTTCTGCTGTTCTTCAGCACGTTAACTCAAATTATGAAATCGACCTGTTCCAGCACTTGTTAAAAGCGGCTGCTGAAATCATCGGTTTAGACACTTCTGAACTTGAAGCGAAAGCACAAGCTGAAGGCAAGCCCGTGGATTATCCTGCATCTTTAAAAGTGGTTGCCGACCATGCACGTTCATGCTGCTTCCTGATTGCTGACGGTGTAAACCCGTCTAATGAAGGCCGTGGTTATGTATTGCGTCGTATCATCCGTCGTGCAGTTCGTCACGGTAATAAACTGGGTGCGACAGGTTCATTCTTCTATAAGATGTTACAGCCTTTGATTGAAGTAATGGGCGAAGCATATCCTGAACTGGAAGCCAACAAAGCACGCATCGAAGCACAACTTCTGAAAGAAGAAGAACAGTTTGCCAAAACACTTGAGCAAGGTCTGAAATTGCTTGAAGGCGAATTGGCAAACCTGAAAGGTTCTGTGATTCCAGGTGAAGTGGTATTTAAGCTTTACGATACTTACGGTTTCCCAACTGACCTTACAGCAGATATCGCACGTGAACGTGATTTAACGATTGACGAAGCTGGCTTTGAAAAAGAAATGGCTGCACAACGTCAACGCGCACGTGATGCCGGTAAATTCGCAATCGACTATAACAGCGTTGTTAAAGTTGAAGGCGAAACTCAGTTTGAAGGTTATGACGCGACAGCAGGTCAAGGTCAAATCATCGCAATCTACAAAGATGGCGAACAGGTTGACGAAGTGGTTGAAGGCGACGAAGCATTAATCGTTCTTAACCAGACTCCTTTCTATGCAGAAAGCGGTGGTCAAATCGGTGATACAGGACTCTTCAAAAACGATACCGGTATTTTCGAAGTTCAAGATACCAAAAAATCTGGTGGTGCATTCGTTCACCAAGGTATCGTGACTATGGGTAACCTGAAAGTTACTCAAAACGTGGAAGCAACGGTTAAAGCCGACATTCGTGCCGCAACTGCACGTAACCACTCTGCAACTCACTTGCTACACGCTGCCCTACGTCAAATCCTGGGTGCACACGTCCAGCAAAAAGGCTCATTGGTTGCATCTGACATTTTACGTTTCGACTTTGCCAATGACCAACCGGTGACTTTTGAGCAGCTTCAAGAAATTGAACGTCTTGTGAATGCTGAAGTCATCGCAAATACTGAAGTAACGACTGAACTGCTAGACATCGAATCTGCGAAAGCCAAAGGCGCGATGATGCTGTTCGGCGAAAAATACGGTGACGAAGTTCGCGTACTTACTATGGGTTCAGTGATTGATGAGAAAAATTTCTCAATCGAACTGTGTGGCGGTATCCATGTGAAGCGCACTGGCGACATCGGCCTGTTCAAGATTACCTCTGAAGGTGGTGTCGCAGCAGGTGTACGTCGTATTGAAGCTGTGACGGGCACCAAAGCAGTTGAAGTTGCTCAAAAAGCGGATCGTGATATCAACACTATTAATAGCCTGTTAAAAGCTCAAAAAGATCAAACGATTGAGAAAGTTGAAGCGCTGGTTGATACAGCATCAAGCTTGCAAAAACAGATTGAACAACTCAATCAAAAATTAGCAAGCCTGCAAGCTGGTGAACTTTTAGGTCAGGTTCAAGAAATTGCAGGTCGTCAAACACTCATCACGACTGTTCACGGTATGGATGCGAAAGCACTGCGTAACCTGCATGATGGCGTGAAATCAAAATTAGAAAATGCAGTCATTGTTCTTGCAGGTGTAGAGGGTGACAAGGTGAGCTTGATCGCATCTGTTGCAAAAGACTTTACTGCTTCTATTAAAGCAGGTGACATCATCAAACACTTGGCAACTGAGCTCGGTGGTAAAGGTGGTGGTAAACCTGACTTGGCACAAGGTGGCGCACCACTTAACGAGAAGTTTGCTTCAGTGATGGCTGATTTACCAGCTTGGCTTGCAGCAAAATAAAAACTTCATTTTGTGTAACTGACCCTGATAGGAATATCAGGGTCATGGTTTATATGGAACAACTATGGCATTAATCGTTCAAAAATATGGCGGTACCTCTATGGGTACTCCAGAGCGCATTTTAAATGTTGCTCGTCGTGTAAAGCGCTGGCATGACCACGGCCACAAGGTAGTGGTGGTTGTATCGGCAATGAGTGGCGAGACCAATCGTCTGCTCGCTTTAGCGAAAGCCATTACCGAAACCCCTGATCCGCGTGAACTAGACCAAATGGTTTCTACGGGTGAACAGGTAACGATTTCCATGCTTGCAATGGCGTTGAATTCGATCGGGGTTGAAGCTAAATCTTTGACTGGACGCCAGGTTGGCATTAAGACTGACAGCGCATTTACCAAAGCCCGTATCGAGTCGATTGATACTGACGTATTGACTAAAAATCTGGACGCGGGTCGTGTAATTGTAGTTGCCGGCTTCCAGGGCTTTGATGCTGAAGGCAACACAACAACTTTAGGTCGTGGCGGTTCTGATACTTCAGGTGTGGCACTGGCTGCTGCACTCAAAGCTGACGAATGCCAAATCTATACTGACGTTGATGGCGTATATACCACTGACCCTCGCGTTGCACCAAAAGCGAAAAAAGTCGACCGTATTTCGTTTGAAGAAATGCTGGAAATGGCATCACTTGGTTCAAAAGTTCTACAAATTCGCTCTGTTGAATTTGCGGGTAAATACCAAGTACCTTTACGCGTACTTTCAAGCTTTGACAATGACAATGATGGCGCGTTTGACGAAGAATTTAAAAACAACGTTGGCACACTTATTACGACTGAATTGGAAGACAACATGGAACAGCCAATTATCTCTGGTATCGCGTTTAACCGTGACGAAGCTAAACTGACTATCCTAGGTGTGCCTGACATTCCAGGTATTGCATCTAAAATCTTAGCACCGATTGGCGCTGCGAATATCGAAGTCGATATGATCATCCAAAACGTAGAAGAAGATGGTACGACTGACTTCACATTCACTGTAAACCGTGGCGAACTTGCAAAAGCAAAAGCAATTCTTGAAGCAACCGCTAAAGAAATTGGCGCACGTGAAGTTGCGACTCGTGATGACATCGTAAAAGTATCGATCGTAGGTGTAGGCATGCGTTCTCATGCAGGTGTAGCGAGCAAAATGTTCACCGCCCTAGCTGACGAAGGTATTAACATCCTGATGATCTCGACTTCTGAAATCAAGATTTCAGTCATCATTGAAGAGAATTATCTTGAACTTGCTGTACGTTCATTGCATACCGCATTTGGTCTAGACCGCGAACAAGGCGAATCTAGCGCACGCGCTTAAGCGAAAAAACAAAATATTGTCATTGTTTGACACTATTTTATAAAACTCTACAAAAATGCAGAGCCGCTATAGTTTTTTTTATAGTGGCTCTGTTATATTAAGCATGAGGATTTTTAACCAACTGAGATAGATTAAAGTCTTTCATTCAGGTGACAGAATTTCTATCCAGATATTATTTTATAATTTTTGGTTGTGCTTTTTATTTTACATTCAATAGATTGCAGGTTTTGCATTTTGCAAGGAGAAAAACATGCTGATTCTGACTCGACGCGTCGGGGAAACTTTAATGATTGGTGACCAAGTCAGCGTGACTGTACTTGGTGTAAAAGGTAATCAGGTTCGTATTGGGGTGAATGCTCCTAAAGAAGTCTCTGTGCACCGTGAAGAGATATACCAGCGTATCCAGCATGAACGCGCAATGCATGAACATCTTCAACATATCGATCAAGATTACCAGCCTTCTTTTGAAGATGATAATCAGACACAAAATAACTTTAACCGTTAATTTTTGTGTAAATCATAAAGCGGCTTTTTTAGCCGCTTTAAATTTCTCTGTATTCTATATAAGCACTCTAAATAATTAAAAAATTTAATAAAGTCTAAAGTTTTACCTCTTGCTGCAATATTGCAAGCACTTTTTTTACCGGTCCAAAACTGCGGCGATGCTCATCAATAACACCGTGCAGGGCAATCGCTTCAAAATGCGCCTTGGTCGGATAACCTTTATGCTTGGCAAAACCAAATTGCGGATGCTTCTGATCCATCTCGATCATCTGATGATCTCGGGTTACTTTAGCCAGAATACTGGCTGCTGAAATTTCAGCATGCAGCGCATCACCACCAACTACAGCATCACAGCTCATCGCAAGGCCCTGTGGAATCTTGTTGCCATCGACCAGTACATGCTCAGGCTGAACTGGCAAAGCTTCTACAGCGCGACGCATCGCTAGCAAAGAGGCCTGTAAAATATTATACTCATCAATCTCTGCTGCAGAAGCCTCAGCAATGGCCCATGCCAAGGCTTTTTCCCGAATTTCGATAAAAAGCTTTTCACGCTTCTTTTCAGTAAGCTTTTTTGAATCATTTAAACCCTCAACCGGGTTATTCGGATCCAAAATAACTGCCGCAGCGACAACCGAACCCACTAATGGCCCACGCCCTGCTTCATCTACACCAGCAATTTTCATGTCTTTCTTCCATAAAAAATAGGCTGAACCGGTCAGCCTATTTCAATTTAATCTTGGCTTAGTTTACAGCTTCAGCTACACAAGCGTTAATGGTTTTTGCCACTACATTGCCGACAATCGTCGCACGTGCTGCCGGGTCAATTGCTGCAGTTGCCAGATCTACCGCCGTTACGTTCTGTGGTGCTTTTTCACTGACACAGCCGCAAATTTCAGTCTGGATATCCTGTTTTTGTGTTGTAGTCATGAGACGTGTTGCTGTTTGCCATGCCGGAATATTATTCAGCTCAGTCGTACATTTTGCATTGATCGCGATTTTAAGCGCAGCCCCACCCAGTTGCTGAGTCGTGGTTTGGGTCTCAGGACTGCCTGTTGTTGCACAAGCCGATAAAATCAAAGCAATTGGAGCCAGTGCAATCAATAATTTTTTCACAGATCTGTTCCTTGTTTATTCATATATAAAGCGTGACGCTATTGTGCCGAAATTCACCTGAATAAGAAATCTAAAAATCATCCTGAATGTTTAATCTGCACCCAGCCATTTCAATGGATGTTGCATGAAAGCCACCATAGCGTTGCAGATTTGGAATTGCCGAGCTGATTCGCCCTTTGCTAAGGTGCATCCATCTTTGAGAGCCACAGAAAATCACATGGAAAAAGTACAATATTACACACGCACGGCGCAATGGCTGCACTGGATCATGGCGATTATCTTTATTGGGGCGTGGCTGATTGGTTTTTATAGCGGGAATTTTTTAAGTTATGAGGTCGATGGCAGCTTTAAAGGCGATGTCATCACCCTGCATAAAAATATCGCCACCACCATTATTTTCTTGCTGGTTGTACGAATTTTCTGGCGCTACACCCATCCTGCCCCTGAACTACCTGATACTATGTCATCCCGGGTGAAAACTTTAGCACATGCAGGTCATCTGGCTTTGTATTTCATGCTGATTGCCCTACCCGTCACCGGCTGTTTATATAGCTGGAGTCTGGGCTACCCAGTACCGGTACTGTATTTATTTAAGCTTCCGGCACTGATTACAGAAAATCCGGCTGTGACCGCCATCGCAAAACCTCTGCATATCTGGCTTTCCTGGGCGGTGGGACTCCTTTTAACCGGACATATTGCCGCAGCACTGAAACATCATTTTATCGATAAGGATCACGTACTCACCAGCATGACGCGACAATCTAAATCTTCTAAAAAATAATCTGCAAAACCACACAATCAGCTTTCACTGGAAAGCTGATTTTATTTCAAGAACTCGGTCATGCAGCCTTTCAGACTGTTTGCGATTGCTTGTTGAGTAAGCTTTGACTTTACTTCTTCATCCAGAGTTGCTTTAAGCAAAGTGCTGGCTGGAATATCTTTAAGCGCATGCTCACCCACACAGGAACACACGTTCTGTTCGAGTTCAGCTTTATTTTTATCCTGCATAAAATAAGTCGAGGCAGTCCAGAATTTAGATGCTTTCAGCTCTTTTCCACATTGATATTCAATCACGGGTTTTAAGGTACGTTGTGTCAAAGTCATATCCGCATTTGAGCAGGCAGATATCAACACGCTACTGATGAGTAGAATTACATGTTTCAATTTCATATCCATCTATAAAAACAAAGGCAGAGCGTACCCTGCCTTTTATTTGAAAACTTAAACCAGGGCACGGATCTGGTTGATCCATTGTTCTTTAGCAGCATCGGTAATAAAAGAGGCTTCAAATGAGTTGATGGCCAACTGCTTGAGTTCCTCATTACTTAAGTCCAGCGCTTCAGCAATGGCAATAAAATTGTCATTCATATAACCGCCAAAATAGGATGGATCATCTGAATTGACCGTAACATGCACGCCATGCTGCAAGAGGCGATGGATATTATGCTGCTGCATGTCATCCACGACGCAAAGTTTCAGGTTTGACAATGGACAAACGGTCAATGGCATCTTTTCTGCAATCAGGCGTTGCATTAATTCAGAATCTTCTTCCGAACGAACTCCATGATCGATACGATTGACTTTGAGCAAATCCAGCGCCTCCCAGACATAGGCTGCCGGGCCTTCTTCTCCTGCATGCGCAACCACTAAGAAGCCTTCATCTCGTGCTTTAGCAAAAACACGTTCAAACTTTGACGGTGGATGCCCGACTTCACTTGAATCCAGACCGACTGCAATAATCTGGTCTTTATAAGGCAAGGCCTGTTCCAGTGTTGCAAAAGCAGCATCTTCACTTAAATGACGCAAGAAGCACATGATCAGATGTGAACTGATACCCAGTTTAGTTTTGGCATCATCACAGGCTTTTTGCAAGCCGTTGATCATGGTTGCAAAAGCAACGCCACGATCAGTATGGGTTTGTGGATCAAAGAACATTTCAGTATGCACGACCCGGTCTTCAGCACATTTTTCAAAATACGCCCATGCCAGATCATAAAAATCCTGTTCATGAATCAGTACAGCAGCACCAGCATAATAAATATCAAGGAACGACTGAAGATTATGAAAGTTATACGCCTGTTTAACTTCCTCGACAGATTTATACGGGATAGCAATCTGATTACGCTGAGCGATTGCAAACATTAACTCAGGCTCAAAGGTGCCTTCAATATGCACATGAAGTTCTGCTTTTGGCAAAGCTCGAATCAACTCGAGACGGTTCATCATTTCTCCTCGTGAAACCCTTAAATAATAAAAAAAGGGTGCAAACTAAGTCTACACCCTTTCCAAATCCAGAAAAATTAGCCGCCAAATAGTGCGAATTTAAGCGTCCATAGTAGTGCAATAATCCAGACCATATACGGCACAGTTGCTGCTTTACCAGTCAGCAACTTGATCAATGCATAGCTAATAAAGCCCATTGCTATACCATCCGCAATCGAATAGGTAAATGGCATAAATACAATGGTTAAAAATGCAGGAACTGCTTCTGTAATATCTTCCCAATCAATATGTACGATACCCTGAATCATTAAGACACCAACAAATAACAACGCTGGGGCTGTTGCAAAGCTTGGTACAGACTGTGCCAATGGCGCAAGGAACAAACAGGCAACAAACAGGATACCGACGACTACAGCGGTTAGACCTGTACGCCCACCAGCTGCTACACCTGCAGAAGATTCAATGTATGGTGTCGTCGATGAAGTCCCTAGAGCTGCACCTGCAACAATTGCAGTAGAGTCAGCAAAAAGTGCTTTTTTCAAACGTGGCAGTTTGCCATCTTTTAACAAGCCTGCACGGTGCGAAACACCTACGAGTGTACCGGTGGAATCAAATAGATCGACCAGGAAGAAGACAAAAATCACGCCAATTAAACTGGCAGTGAACAGACCTTCAAAATTCATTTGCATGAATGTTGGAGCAAGTGATGGAATTGCACCCACTACACCCTGAAATTCATTATAACCTAGTGCAGTTGCAATAGCCGTCACCACCAGAATACTAATGATAATGGCACCGCGGACTTTGAACTGGTGCATCACAACCACAAGCAAAAAGCCTAAAAGTGCCAGTAATACCGAGGGTTGTTTCAGATCGCCCAAGCCGACTAAAGTAGCCGGATTATCCACAATAATACCGGCATTTTTTAACGCAACCAGCGCCAGGAATAATCCAATACCTCCCCCAATCGCGAGCTTTAGCGACATCGGAATAGCATTGACAATAGCCTCACGTATTTTGAACATGCTGATCGCAATAAAAACCAGACCTGACACAAAAACTGCGCCTAATGCGGTTTGCCAAGGCACTCCCATTCCCAAACATACAGAATAGGTAAAGAAGGCATTCAAGCCCATACCTGGTGCTAGGGCAATTGGATAATTCGCAATCAAACCCATGACCAAACAGCCAATTGCTGCTGCAAGACAAGTGGCAACAAAGACAGCCCCATGATCCATCCCCGTTTCGGACAAAATCATTGGATTGACAATAATGATGTAACACATCGTTAAGAACGTGGTTACACCTGCCAGAACTTCTGTACGGAAACTGGTTTTGTTTTCACTCAGTTTGAACAGACGTTCAAGCATACTTTCTGAAGATGGATTAGGAGTCGTCATGACCTAGCCCCTATTGAGTAAACTTTATGCTTTAAGCATGCTGTCAAATAAATGAAATTTTATAAAAAAATTCATCAATTTTAAGGATGTGTTAGCAACGAATATGCCAGCATAGCCATTTGACGGGTTAAAATGTTGGAACAGCTTACAGCCCACCCAGGGCTATGCTATAAAAACCCAAAAAATCTAAACAAAAAAGCTGCATAATTTTTATGCAGCTTAATTTCAAGATTTAAATCAAATGGTTAACAAGATGATATCTGCTTCATCTTGATTGTGGGCAAATTATAACACACTGATTTCTTATTGCTTCTTAGATTTTTACACTTTATTAGAAATTAATATATTCTAAGCGAATACTTCAAAAATTCATTATATTTATTATTAATTTAATTTTATTATTTTATTTAAATTTTAAACCCTGAAGATAAGTAAGCTGGATTAATGCCGATGCCGGTTGGATTCCAATAATTTGTTTGAATCACGCCCTTCACTCAAGACATGACGGATCTTTTCATATTTCCTTATTTCTGAATGTTTATGGACGCAAAATCCCAATAAACTGATTATTAAGGCAAAGACAGGAATAGCATATATTTTCATTCTTATTATGCCGCTTTGTAACATTATGAAATTATGCTAACAAAAAACATAACAAACTTGTGACATACTTTACATTTAACCCGATGAAAGGCAGTTTTCAAGCCTTAAACCAATACTTTTCTGAGTTTTTATTTACTATTACTTAATTAACTTGTAATTCTTTTTTTTAAACTGTTTTTTTATAATGCACTTTCAAGTCAACAATAAGTATCTGTAGTTAAAAGTTTTTTTAATTAATTTAGAAAAATAATTTTGAAGTAGGACTATTCTGATAAATGAAATATCACGCATTTCATGAAGAGTATTTTGCATAATTTCATAGGGTTTTCCCCAAAGACCTCATCTTTATTTTTTGAGAAAAAACGTTAAATAAATGATATTTTTCGAGTTATTTAGATGTGTGTAGTGACAATTTTATTCTTGGGAAACTCTGCAGGCTATTCTTGAAAGCTCAATGGTGCCTTTCGCTAATTCTGTGCATCTGTCCTTTATCTGCCTCACAAAGTCAAATCATTAAAGATTATACATGTACCTTATAATAGAGCTCTCATATCCAGCATATTTGTACTCATGCTGGATATGGGAAATCGTTTATTTATGCACTCAGTTGTTCATCGCGCTTAAACACCAGTTCTTCCTTGATTGAACTGTCTGCATCGAAGTAATAACCATCGATATTAAAAGCTTTTAGCCCTTCAATCCGATCAATTTTATTTTCAATTATAAAACGTGCCATGAGGCCGCGTGCTTTTTTAGCATAAAAACTAATCACTTTATATTTGCCATTTTTCTGATCTAGAAATACCGGCTTGATAATATTTGCCTGAATTTTTCGCTCGTTAACCGATTTATAATATTCATCTGACGCGATATTGACCAGAATTTCAGACTTTGCTGCTGCCAAGTCTTGATTAATCAGATCAGTGATATGATGAGCCCAGAAATCATATAAGTTATGCCCCCGGATATTGGCCAATTTAGTACCCATTTCCAGGCGGTAAGGCATCATCAGATCCAGGGGACGCAAGAGCCCATATAGACCGGACAGCATCCGCAAATGGTCTTGTGCATAATGCAGATCTTCATTCTTCAAATTATAAGCATCAAGACCTGTATAGACATCGCCTTTGAATGCAAAAATCGCCTGACGGGCATTGGCCAAATTAAAATCTGGCTGCCAGTCATTAAAACGTGCAGCATTTAAACTGGCAATTTTTTCACTGACACTCATTAAGCTTGAAATTTCTGATGCAGAAAGTGTGCGACAAACTTTAATCAAATCCTGCGAATGCTGTAATAATCTCGCTTGAGTAAATTGGTCAGTTGGTAGGGGGGTATTGTAATCAAGAGTTTTAGCTGGAGAAATTAAAGCGAGCATGGCAACCTGGTCAAAAAATGATTAATCAAACTATATCAGTAGACTTATTTTAATTCCAATTCATGTTTTTATTCACCATAATCGTTAAAATGCGAAATTCTCCTGTTAATCATCGGTTTTTATATGTCCGAGCAAATTTTTCTTCAAGGACCTGCAGGTCAGATTGAAGTTTTTGTGGATTATCCTCAGGGTGAAGTGAAAGGATTCGCGGTAGTTTGTCACCCTCATCCATTGCAAGGTGGAACACCACAACACAAGGTTCCGGTTTTACTGGCACAAATGTATCTGGAACGTGATTGTATTGTATATCGTCCAAGTTTCCGTGGTTCTGGTCAAAGTGAAGGTATACACGACGAGGGCTTCGGTGAGACCGACGATGTATTGGAAGTCATCCGGTTCGCCCGTACTCAACATATTGCCCTGCCTTTTTATGCAGGCGGTTTTAGTTTTGGTGCGCATGTTATGGCGAAGAGCTACGCAGCTTTGCCAATAGAACTACAACCGAAGCAAACCATTTTATGTGGACTACCGACCGCTACTGTTGCCGGTATTCGCCATTATATTACACCAGCAATTAAAGGCGACATTCTGTTCATTCATGGGGAAGCCGATGAAGTAACTTTGCTGTCAGATATGATTGAATGGGCAAAACCACAGCGTCATCTAGTGACCGTATTGCCTGGTGCCAACCATTTCTTTACCGGCTACTTAAAGCAATTGCGAATTGCAATGACCCGGTACTTAGCGCTTGGCTGAATAAAAAAACCCATCAGATGATGGGTTTTTTTATTCAGAGATAAAATTTTCTGCAAGAATTTCATAAATCACTGCCCGATATTTGGGTTTATCCAGATAACTGGTAATTTTTCCGCGCAAGCGCTCTGCAATTTTCCGGCTCGCCCAGTTTTCTTCAGCTACTTGATAGCTTAAACCTTTAATATCTAATGTATTGAAAGCATATTCCACAATACAACGCACTGCCTCGTGTCCATAATGATGACCATGCGCAGTTTCACGGATCCAAATACCAACTTCAGGTATTTCGTCATGAAGTCGATGTAAACCACATAGTCCAATAAATTCTTGTGTTTCTATATGACGGATCACATATATATATTCTTTATGATCGGTCATATT
Source organism: Acinetobacter sp. 226 (assembly GCF_048147925.1). Taxonomy (NCBI): domain Bacteria; kingdom Pseudomonadati; phylum Pseudomonadota; class Gammaproteobacteria; order Moraxellales; family Moraxellaceae; genus Acinetobacter; species Acinetobacter sp. 226. Next base: position 95,447 of record NZ_JAYWYX010000009.1, read on the forward strand.
TTCCAGCCAATTTTGCCAGATTGCTGCAAAACCCTGTTCAGATTCTGGTACATCCCACGCCATAAAACGTGTCAGACTCGGTGTGATCGAAGCATAAGCTTCTACGGCATCAACCGGTTTAAAATAATTCAGGATCAGACGTTCACTTTCGAGTTGAGGGCGAATTTTATTAGAGTAATACATAGGAATGAACTTATTGACCATATCAGTGCCACCTTGAAAACGACTCATAACAGTATAAAATTCGTGTAAATAAAAGCAGCTTAAGATCCTTTATCATTATTAATCCTGTAGGAGCTGAAACTCCTTAACTTAAATAGTATCTTTATTATTCAATTTTTTTAAAACCCGTACTTCAAACCAAGCTGCAACTGGTAATCACCAGAATCAAGAGCATTGCCATTGACATCTCCAAAGATGTTCCAGTTCTGACCACTTTGATAATTAAAGCCTATACCATACAACAGATAGTCCTTATCAAAGCTCGGTGGTGTGAACAGGACATTGCGAGTGCTATCCACATTCATTGACAGCGCAACCTTGTCATAGTCACGGTTAAATGCATTGGCATATTCACCATAACCAGTCAGCACCACATTTGGAGTAAGCTGATAATCCAGTCGCACCCCGACATGAGCTTTGGTTTCAGCGATACTCACATCACTCACCGCCACACCCAACACATTTACTTCTTTAACCCCATCGAGATCAACAGTGTTATAGCTCAGTGCCAGATAAGGACTTACACTCAATTGCTCGGTGAAGTAATCATAACCGATCTCGCCATATACACCGTATTTGCTCAGATCAGCTTTTGATCGGGAATCTACAGATGCCACAGCATCGGTAAGCACACGCTTGAATTCCACATCCCCCCAACCAAACTGCATATTACCCGCAACATACAGATTGTCAGCAACTCGCCATTTCAGGTAGGCCCCCAGGTTAGTGACATCAGCATCAGCAGATGCTTTGGTTTGCTCAAAATCAGACTTGTCCTGATACTCGCTTATATAAGCGCCTACCGCCAAGTCATCCCGAACCATCGTATCCGCGCCCACACTCAGCACACTGACATGAGATTCAACATCATCCCAACCGTTTGCAGAATTCTGGTTGTTCAGGTAACTGGCATTCGCCCAAACCCCGCCTTGTCCCGCATACAACAACTGATGTGAACGCTGTGCAATCTGAGCATTCACCAGTGAATCATTGCGTAGCAGTACAGATGGAGTTTCAACAAATACCGCACCTGAATTGGAATTCAGGATTGCCTGAGCCGCTTCACGGCTTTGAACAGACTGGATTGTTCCCACATACTTGGTCAGATCAGTCACCTGACCATTTAAGGCCTGGGTATTGGCCTTGTCCATCAGGTCATTTAAAAGCTCGCCAGATACCACAGAGATACCGCTTGATGCCGTACCCGCAGCAGCCGCATTGGCATAATCCACATCAACCGTTACCTTGTTGGCATGATGCTCCAAGCCTGACACTGCAAGGAATGGCGAAACCGATTTATACTGCTCGAATGTGCCAGTAACCTTGTTGGCAGTTAAAACGGTATGCTCGCCTTTGGTCAAGATGTCACGACTGGCAGCAGACACGTCAAGCGAACCCGCCAGTGCAGCATTACCTTTAATAGTGAGGTAGTGATGCAGATCATAGTTCAAGACACCTGATGCGTTTTGGGTATAGTTGCCATTTACTGTCAGACGACCATCGGCAGTCGTTACCTTACCGCTGTTGACCACTGACCCTACTATACCATTCCCCGAAAGTACACCTGCCTTAGTGACACTTACTGGACTGGTGATTGAACCTGTAACACGCAGCTTGCCATTTTCGACACTGGTTGAACCCTGGTAAGTATTTGCGCCTGACAGAACCAGAATGCCATTGCCTTTTTTGGTCAAGCCTGCATTACCCCCAATATTGTTGGAAAAGACACTGGTGCCGATCACATTGGCATCGAAAGTATTACCAAACTCTTTGCTGAATAACTTAATCCCTTTCAACGAGCCCTCAAGGTCTAAACGCCCCCATCCAGTAGTGCTGTTATAAAGCTTGTTCTCACCTGAACCATCATCCAGATAATCAGCATTGGTCAGCAATACTTGACGTACCTGATCAGCATTCAGCCAGGGATATTTAGACCATACCAATGCTGCAGCTGTAGTCACTTGAGGCGCTGCAGCTGAAGTTCCTGAAAAATACACCAACCCTTGCAGTTTATTGCTATACAGCGGGCCGAACCTGAAATCCGCAGCCAAACACCAGCGAGCAGAATCTCCGCAGGCATTCGCCCCCTTACCATCAGCATTACGGAAAATTTTTTGACCTGTTTCATCTAGACCCGTCACACTTATCACACCTTTTTCAACAGCTTCATTGCCCACTGGAAGTAATGATTCAACCGAGGGATTGGCAAACCCGTCATTCCCTGTAGCAAACACCACCAGAGCATCTCCCTTGACCAATTCGGCAGTGTAATCAAGCAGACGCTGCTTATAATCACCAGATGCAAACATCGTTGCAAAAGAAGCATTAAATAACTTCACAGCATATTTTTTATTCAGGTCATTCATGGCCTGAAGATGACCTGCAGTTGTTGCATATCCCAATTCACGATCGGCAGACTGGATACCATATATTTGTGAAATATCTTTTGCCAGCCCTTCTGTCATGGCTTTTTCCATAAAATTAGATTGATCCGGAATCTTGCCCGCTATGATTTGAGCAACCAATGTCCCATGCAGACTAGGGCTTGTGTCTTGTACAGAAATGCCGGCTGTCGTTAAATCTTCAACCGTAAAAGTACCCGCCTGATAATCATTAATGTATTTTAATACTTTCTCAACAGAATCCTGCAAATAAGTATTTTTCTGGACACCCGTATCCGCTACACCAATTGCGATCTTATTATTACCTTTCGCAATATCAACAACATCAAACTTGGATTTATCATAAGTGTAAGATGTTGGTGTTGGTGTTGGTGTTGGTGTTGGTGTTGGTGTTGGTGTTGGTGTTGGTGTTGGTGTTGGTGTTGGTGTTGCACCATTTCCATTATCTAGATCATTGTCAAGTGGCTGAGAAGTTACATTGGGCAAAGATTTAGATCCACCACATCCAGTTAGTATGAGGCTAACGACGGCGAATGCAAGAGCCGTTGGAACTGTTTTGATGTACATACTTACGCCTATTATTATATTTATTATGGTCTTATAGATTGATGAGAGTATGTCGAAATTTGCTGCCTAAAAATGAAGATAAAGTAGAATTTAGTCTCCAGACTTCTTTCCTTCTCCGCAAAGTTTTATCTATTACTCATAGGTCAACATTACGCAAAGCTAAAAACTATTTTTTATAATTTTGATATTTAGTTCGAACCTAATTTAAGAATTTTTATTGGGTTATTTTCTACTAAATTCGACTTCACCGCCTTTGACTGGGTTTACCAAAAATATTTTGAAAAATCAGACTCTCTGATCAAAAAATTTAATCGAAAATTTAAGTTTAGTAAGTGAGTAAATATATTTAAATTGTTAATGAATGAAACTGGTCTTGAGTAAAACCATACTCTTCTCAGCCATACGTGGCACATCAAGATATGATAACAATTAAGATTCAAGCAATTTCGCAGTGGATAGCTCGAAATAGTACTAAATACACATAGCAAATCAGTCACATAAAAACCATTGGGGCTCTGTGATTAATGAAGGTAAAATTTGCGGGATCTGAGGTGATTGACTTAATCACTCGAACTTGGCTGGAACGAAGGTATTGTATATGGATAAAAGCCAGGATTTAGAATCACCCAAAGAAGAATAGAGGAGAACCAAACTCAAGTTGATATTTCCAAAAAACATCATTCAAAATCCCACGATACACGTGTGAACTGGCACTGATGGAAGGTCAGTCACTTAGCTGAAAATATATGTGCATGGATGAAATAACCTTGCAGTATTGCAATATAAGCTAACAAGCTAGAGTAGAACTTTTGAAGTTCATATGCTCCAGCTTGTACTTTGTCTGATGGCTATTAGGAAATATTAACAGTTCCTAATTCTTCCATTCAAACTCACTAAAACTCTCCTGTTTTTTAAGCGATGCTTCAACAGCCTGTGCCAGCTGGTTTAACAAGCTTTGCTCGGTAATCCGATCCAGCCAGTCCTGTTCTTCATCCGGATATGAAGCAATTTCACAGACCAGATGGCCCTGTTCATCTCTGGTTTCACAACTTACCGATAATGGCAGCTCATGCTCATCTACGCTTACTGCCACTTGTGCACCACTTTGACTTAAGGTCTGAAAACCGTATTTACCTAATTCCTCAGCAAGTAAATGTGCTACGTATTCCTGAGTTTCTTGACCATCCCGTGGTTGCTGGCTTTGGGTATTGGCCATGAATTTTAATTTTCGCATCGCTACTTCCAAATGGCTTTTTTCTTATATGGGTTTAGCATAAGCAATATAAACAAAACAGCCAAGCAAAAGCTTGGCTGTTTCACATAAATTTAAGAATTATTCTGTGACTTCAATCGTCAGACCGGCCTGTGAAGTCAGTTCAGTAAAGGTTGGAAAGCTCGTCGCTACTGTTTCCGTTCCCACAATACGAATTTCTTCAGAATTACGTAAGCCTGCGATTGAGAAACTCATGGCAATTCGGTGATCATGATGTGACTCGATTTCACCACCGCTAAAGATTGGTGACCAGTCACCTGCTTTACCTTTACCTTCAATGATGATGCCATCTTCTGTTGGTGTACAATCAATGCCCATGGTTTTCAGGCCATCAGCCATCACCTGAATCCGGTCAGATTCTTTGACACGCAGTTCAGCCGCGCCGGTCAGAATCGTTTGACCTTCGGCACATGCAGCGGCAATGAACAGTGCCGGGAATTCATCAATCGCCAATGGCACCTGATCTTCCGGCATATGAATGCCTTTTAAGGTACGTGTACCGCGAATACGGATATCTGCAATCGGTTCACCACCTGCAATACGCTCGTTTTCAACCGTAATATCCGCACCCATCTGTTTCAGGATTTCGATCACACCGGTACGGGTGGGGTTGATACCTACAGCTTCTAAAGTCACATCCGAGTTTTCGGTAATCGCAGCCCCAACCATAAAGAAAGCAGCAGATGAAATATCAGATGGAACCTGAATATTGGTACCCACTAACTTACCGCCACCTTGCAGTGAAATACGGTTGCCTTCAGTTTTTACCTCATAACCAAAAGCACGCAGCATACGTTCAGTATGGTCACGGGTGGGTTCAGGCTCGATCACTGAAGTTTCACCTTCTGCCCATAAACCTGCAAGTAAAATACCAGATTTTACCTGTGCAGATGCCATTGGCAAATCGTACTGGATTCCTTTTAAATTTTGATTTCCAGTAATTGATACCGGTGGCGTACCACGCTCACCTGTGGTTTGAATCTGTGCCCCCATTTCACGTAAAGGCTTGGCAATCCGTTCCATGGGACGCTTGGACAATGAAGCATCACCGGTCATGACTGAGTCAAATTTCTGCGCTGCCAGCATGCCAGACAGCAAACGCATCGAAGTGCCCGAGTTACCCATATATAGCGCAGATTGTGGTGCTTTCAGGCCATGCATACCTACACCGTGAATGGTCACTTCACCATTTTTAGGACCTTCAATACTCACCCCCATATCACGGAAAGCTTGCAGAGTCGCTAAAGCATCTTCACCTTCAAGGAAACCGGTGACATGCGTAGTGCCTTCAGCAATCGCACCAAACATGATGGAACGGTGTGACACAGATTTGTCACCTGGCACGGTAAATTTGCCCTGGAATTTCTTGGCACCCGGCTGAATGGTAAATTGTTGTGTCACGTTATTTTTCTCCATGAAAGGTTTCTTGGCGAGCATATGGTTGAAATGCTGGCGTGCTGCCTGTGCATGTCCCAGTAAGCCCATCAATGCTTGGGAATCTTCATCTTCAATCAGCTTGCGGATAATTGCCAGCTGGGCCTCAAAGCCATCCACGGCATTGAGAATTGCTTTTTTGTTGGCAAAAAAGATGTCATGCCACATTTGTGGATCACTGGCCGCAATACGCGAAAAGTCACGAAAGCCACCGGCAGCATAACGAAAAATATCCAGATTATCTTCGCGCTTGGCCAGTTGTTCGACCAGGTTAAACGCCATCAAGTGCGGAAGATGACTGGTATGGGCCAGCACTTCATCGTGCTTTTCTACATCCATACAGATCACTTCCGCTTTTGCTGCCTGCCACAGTTGAATCAGTTTATCGACTGCCCATGCTGCACTGGTCGGTAATGGTGTCAAAATCACCTTGTGATTGGCGAACAGATCGACCTTACCGGCATGCACCCCGGTATGCTCGGCACCCGCAATCGGATGTCCAGGTACAAAACCTGCTGGTAATGCTTCACCAAATACAGCCTTGGCTGCATCCACCACATTACCTTTGGTACTACCGACATCCGTAATAATAGTACCTTCAGCCAGATGTGGCTTGATGGTTTCCAATACCTTTTGCGTAGCACGTACCGGCAAAGCCAGGACAATCAGATCTGCACCTTTGACCGCTTCCACAGGATCTGCATAACCTTGGGAAATTAATCCCAAGGCTTTGGCATCTTCCAGCGTTTTTTGTGAGCGTGTCGATGCCACGATGTCATTGGCTAAATGCTCGGCCTTAATCACACGTGCCAGACTTGAACCAATCAGCCCAAGTCCGATGAAGGCAACTTTTTCAAACAGTGGCTGCGACATAACTTAAGCTTTCGCCTCTAAGCCGAGTACTTTGCCAAGTGCAGCAAGGAATTTGGCATTTTCAGCTTCAGTACCAATTGATACGCGCAGATGGTTCGGAATACCCACTGGACGAACAATTACGCCTTCTTTCAGCAATTTGTTAAATGTTTCTGCTGGATCAGCCTGTACATCGACCAGAATAAAGTTGGCACGGGATGGTACATAGTTCAGACCCAGAGCTTTAAAGCCCGCTTCAAGCTGTGCCATACCTGCCTTGTTCACTTCACGAGATTTCTCGATGAATGCTTCATCTTTCAGCGCAGCAACTGCAGCTACCATTGCTAAATGGTTAACATTAAATGGCTGACGGATACGGTTCAGGTAATCCGTTACTTCAACAGACGACAATGCGAAGCCAACGCGCAGTGCAGCCAGACCATAACACTTAGATAATGTACGGCTGACAATCAGGTTTGGATACTGCTTCAGGAATTTGAGGCTGTTAAAGTTTTCCGGGAAATATTCCACATAAGCTTCATCCAGCACCACGATGACATTGGCCGGTACTTTCTGCATGAAAGCTTCAAATTCAGCTTCTTCGAACCAGGTGCCTGTCGGATTATTCGGATTGGCAATGAAGATCAGCTTGGTATTGTCTTTTATTGCTGCAGCCATGGCTTCCAGGTCATGCGAGAAGCCTTTTGCTGGTACTTCAATCGCTTCGGCATGGATTGCTTGCGTTACCAATGCATATACAGCGAATGCATGCTGGCTGTAAATCACGGAATCTTTTTCAGAAACGAATGCGCGGGCAAACATTTCCAGCAAGTCATTTGAACCATTGCCCAAAGTAATCTGGTCATGATTAAAACCAAACTGAGCCTTGATCTGGTCTTTCAGAATAAAACCACCACCGTCAGGATAACGGCCAATTTCCGCCAGTTCGGCAGCAACTGCTTCCTTGACTTTATCTGAACAGCCCAACGGGTTTTCATTTGAAGCCAGTTTCACGATATCAGTGATGCCCAACTCACGCTCAAGTTCACTGATCGGTTTACCTGGTTGATATGGTCTTAATTTAGAGATGCCTGGATTGGCTGGGACAAACGACATTTTATACTTCCGATTTACAGATGAAACAGCGATCAGCACCCTCGCACTGATCACGAAAGGCTGCTTTTATAAAACAGCTGCAGGATATGAACCAAGCACGCGAACTTCTTTCACGAGCGGGCGAATTTCTTCAATCGCTGCTCTCACATGCTCCTGTTCAATATGACCTTCAAGATCAATGAAGAACACATAAGCCCATTTTTCAGGAAGTGCAGGACGGGTTTCAATACTGGTAAGACTAATGTTGTGTTTGGCAAATGGCGCCAGAATTTCTAGCAATGCACCAGCACGGTCATGTGCTGATACCAGCAGTGAAGTTTTGTCATTACCGCTTTGTGGTACTTTTTCACGACCAATCACCAGAAAACGTGTGGTGTTTTCCGGATTGTCCTCGATATTGCTGTGCATGATCTCAAGATTGTAGATGTTCGCAGCAATTTCAGAGGCAATTGCGGCAGAGTGCCACTCATTCTGAATACGTCGTGCAGCTTCGGCATTTGAGCTGAGTGCAACACGCTCTACCCCTGGATAATGGGCATCTAGCCATTTACGGCATTGTGCCAGAGTTTGCTGATGTGCATAAATCTGCTTGATACTGTCTTTACGGGTATTTTCCGAGATCAGGAACTGGTGATGAATCGGTAATTCAACTTCACCAATGACATTCAGATGCGAGGTTTTGAAACAGTCCAAAGTATGGTTCACCACACCTTCAGACGAGTTTTCAACCGGTACCAGACCATAATGTGCACTGCCCGCCTCTACTTCACGAAACACTTCATCAATGGTGGGTAATGGACGAACCACAGCATCATGACCAAAATGTTTGAGTACTGCCGAGTGTGTGTAGGTACCAATAGGTCCAAGAAAAGCAATACTTTGTGGTGCTTCAAGCGCTAAACATGCTGACATGATTTCGCGAAACAGACGTGCCATGGTGGTATCCGACAATGGCCCCTCATTGCGCTCCATAACATTGCGCAGGACTTGTGCTTCACGTTCCGGACGGTAAAACAGCGGATTTTCTTCAGAAGCAAATTTCGCTTTTGCGACTGCCTCGGCCAAACGCGCGCGACGGTTAATCAACTGCTGGATCTGCTGATCAACTGAATCGATATCTTCACGAATTTTAGCCAAATCTAAAGAAGCCGTTGTGTTTTGATCGTCGTTGATCATCGTGATGTCGCCCTGTATAAACCTTATCTGTGCAGTATAACAATAGTGTGCTGTAAATGTTACACAATATAACTTTAGTAGATTAATTCTTAAAAATAAGGAGTTGATTTTAACCGTTCATCGCCTTAGTCATATCTGGTAACATTTCTTTCAGTATTTCCACCGAATTTACATTATCAAATTGTAAACTTTGCATACTCATCTTAACTGATTTTTATCAAGATGAAATATCACTATTTCTTAATCTAGATAACGGTTTTAAGCATAAGAAAATTAAAATAATTGCGATATGACCTAAGCTTTTAAGAGAATGATATCTTATATAGATTTCACAATAAAATGCACTCTATCCAACCTCATTTTTCTAGGTTTATCTTTGACTTAGCTAATATTTTTACATTCCACCACCACTTGATTACAAAGCGGAGACGATTTTTTAACCAATCGTAGATAGTCTAATTTAAAACATACGTTTGGGTGTCAGTCATGCCAAAAAGAATAGCTGTACTTGTAACGAATAATTTTGAAGACCAGGAATATCTTGAACCTGTTGCAGCCTTGCTGGCAGCACAGCATAGCATCTGCAACATTGAGCTCAATGCAGGAAAAATAGTCTACGGTCTGCATGGCCAGTCAAGTGTGACAATTGACCGCGGCATCGAACAAATCAGTATTGATGATTTTGATGCCTTACTGATTCCTGGCGGTGAATCTGCAGTTTCTTTATCTACCGATCTCCGGGTGCTGCAATTTATCCAAGCCTTTAATCAGGCCAAAAAAACCATCTTTAGTTTATGTGATGCCTCTTTACTCCTGTGCGAAGCAGATGTACTGAAAAATCGAATTATTACCAGTATTCGCGCGCATGCCAGCCGTGTACGGCATGCCGGTGGCACTTACTATGATGTCGAGCTGGTAAATGACAATAATCAGTTGATTTCATCACGCCTGCCCAATGATTTACCTATTTTTATTAATGAATGTTTGAATGTCTTAAAATCATAAAAATTAAAAGAACATTTACCATTTGGATTATTTCTCGCGTAAAAAAGAGCCCTTCAGGACTCTTTTTAGTACTTGAGCAGTTAACGCCCCAGCAGCCCCCGTGCCACGATTTCCTTCATGATTTCATTGGTACCGCCATAAATCCGCTGGATTCGTGCATCCACAAAGAAACGTGAAATCGGATATTCGGTCATATAGCCATAACCACCAAAGAGCTGGAGCAAATTGTCAGCAATTTTCATCTGCATATCGGTCGAAAAGCTCTTCAAAGCGGCTGCAGTTTCTACGTCCAGTTTATCCTGCATATATAGCTCGACATTCTGGTTATAAAAAGCTGCTGTTGCCAGTTCATCAATTTTGGCCTGTGCCAGAACAAAACGGGTATTCTGGAACTGAGCAATCGCCTGACCAAAAGCCTGGCGTTCTTTCACATATTGCGTCGTTACATCGATAGAACCACGAATCGCACCCAAAGCTGTCGCAGCAATAGCTGTGCGTTCGCGTGGTAGTTCTTGCATCAGATAAGCAAAGCCCTGACCTGCTTGCCCCAGCAACTGCTCTTTAGGCACTTTGACATTATCAAAAAACAGCTCAGAAGTGTCCTGAGAATGCAGGCCAATTTTGTCCAGATTTTGACCCTTTTTAAAGCCTTCCAGATGCGTATCGACCAGCATTAAAGACACACCTTTGGCACGGGCTTGCGGATCAGTCTTCACTGCCAAAACTACCAGATCGGCATGCTGGCCATTAGAAATAAAGGTTTTGGAACCATTCAGCAAATAATGATCATCCTGCAAGATGGCATTAGTACGCATGGCCTGCAAATCTGAGCCTGCGCCCGGCTCGGTCATGCCAATCGCACCCACTACTTCGCCTGAAACCATTTTTGGCAACCAGTATTTTTTCTGTTCTTCAGTCCCAATATGCAGAATATACGGTGCAGCAATATCTGAATGGCAAGACAAACCGGTTGAAATTGCGCTATAGCCTGCTCGTGCCGACTCTTCAATCAGCATCAGGGAGTAATGCGTCGGCACACCATAGCCGCCATATTCTTCTGGGACATCGACACACAAGAATCCATTTTCACCCAGCGCATTCCAGACTGAACGCGGCATCATACCCTCACGCTCCCACTGTTCATAGTAAGGTGCTACATGTTCGTTCATAAAGCGTTTGAAATTGTCGCGGAAAAGTTCCAGGTCAGCATCGTAAGCCAGCATTCTTGTATCCTTATGGTGTTTATCATTTTATTTCCTGTCCACAGGCTAACTATTTTTATAGCTACTGTCATGTGCCTGATGGGTTTTTTTGCTAACTTCACAGTCAAATAAAAAAACAAAAAGGAAGCTGAAGCTTCCTTTTTTAAGATCTTAAAGACTCACTCTAACTTAGTGAGCGTTATTGCCTTCTTGCGCCATTTTTTCATCAATTTCAGCTGGATTTGCTAATGCATAGTTGAGCTTATCCATATCTAACTGACCAACCCATTTCGCCACAACTAAAGTAGCCAAAGAGTTACCGACCAGGTTAGTTAAAGCACGCGCTTCAGACATGAAACGGTCAATACCCAGAATCAAGGCCAGGCCCGCAACAGGAATATTTCCTACAGCTGCCAGAGTTGCCGCCATCACAATAAAGCCCGAACCGGTGACACCTGCTGCACCTTTAGAAGAAATTAACAATACTAGAAGCAAGGTAATCTGGTGAGATAAATCAAGCTGTGTATTGGTGGCTTGTGCAATAAAGATCGCTGCCATGGTCAGGTAAATTGACGTACCATCCAGGTTAAATGAATAACCTGTTGGAATCACCAGACCAACCACTGATTTTTCAGCACCCGCAAGCTCCAGTTTCTTCAGCATACGAGGCAGTACCGACTCAGAGGAGGACGTGCCGAGTACAATCAGCAACTCTTCACGAATCAGGCGGATCATCTTCATGATGCTGAAACCTGCGAAATGCGCAATTGAACCCAAAACAATGAAAATAAACAGCAAACATGTGATATAGAAACAGATGATCAGTTGAGCCAACTGCGCCAGTGATCCAATCCCATATTTACCAATCGTGAATGCCATGGCACCAAATGCACCAATTGGAGCAAGTTTCATGATCATATTCACGATGTTAAAGAACACATGTGAAATCTGGTCAATCAGTTTAAGTACCGGCTTCCCTTGTGCACCCAATTTATGCAGCGCAAAACCGAACAGGATCGCGAATAAAAGCACTTGCAGGATTTCACCTTCAGCGAAAGCTCCCACTACCGTATTCGGAATAATATTCATCAGGAAATCAAGGGTAGACTGCGACTCGCCTGAAGTTACATACTTCGAGATTCCCGCAGTATCCAGACTGGCTGGATCAACGTTCATGCCAACACCTGGCTTTACGATGTTAATAACCAGCAGACCAATCACCAAAGCAATCGTTGAAACGATTTCAAAGTAAAGTAGAGCCACACCACCAGTTTTACCGACTGATTTCATGCTCTCCATGCCTGCGATACCACTGACCACAGTACAGAAAATTACAGGGGCGATGATCATTTTGATTAAACGGATAAATGCATCACCAAGTGGCTTTAGCTGCTCACCTAGACCCGGAACATATTGTTCTGCACCATTAATAATTTGTGTACCACTTGGCGAGAAATGTCCGACCAGGATACCCGCAATAATGGCTACGATCACTTGAAAATAAAGCGACTTATAAATTGGTTTTTTAGCCATAACCTTACTTCGCGATATACTTCTAAAAAGAAGCAATATTCAGTTTTTACTTATTTAAGAAAATAAGCGTCCAATACTTGATTGTCTGAAACAAAAAAGTGCCTATGTATCAAGAATTAATCTGATACTAAAAATAGAATGTGTATGTACGTTTAACAATCACAGCAACCCTGGTCTTCAAAAAGAAGTCAGCGCATTGATCAGGAGATGAAGCAAACACAAATAATCACGGGAAATTTTAACTGCTTTTTAGACTTTTGTTTAACCCGAAATGTTAATTTTGGCTAAATAATAGGCAATATTCATTATACTATAGTCTTATAAAACTATAATAATTCTGCAAAATAAGAAGGTGAAATACCAATATCAGCGTAAAATATGCCAATACTTGATGAATATGACTGATCTATCTGTATGAACACAAAGCGAAATATTTATAAAGATACCGAACATCCTTTTGCCCAGTTTATTCGTATTATTGGCAAGGGAAAAAATGGTGCACGCTCCTTAAGCTATGAAGAAGCTTATCAGGCTTTTAGCATGATCCTGAACAATCAAGTATTGGATGTACAGCTTGGTGCTTTTCTGATGCTATTACGGGTCAAGGAAGAATCCGTCGATGAATTAGCAGGTTTTGTTCAGGCAACCCGTGATCAGCTTAACTTCAAAGCACTGGAGGTCGATCTGGACTGGTCCTCTTATGCTGGAAAACGCAAACATTACCCATGGTTTATTCTGTCTGCCCTTACTCTGGCCAAGCAGGGCTATAAGATTGTCATGCACGGTGCTTCAGGCCATACCATGAACCGTGTTTACACCGAACAGGTGCTGACTTACTTAGGCTATCCAATCTGCCAGAATGATGTGGAAGTTGAGCAGCAGCTTGAAGAAAGACACTTCGCCTATCTACCTTTAGAGGTAATTTCTCCGATTCTGTCTGAGCTGATTGGACTGCGAAATGTCATGGGACTGCGCTCTCCAATTCACACGCTGGCACGCCTGATCAATCCATTTAATGCCAAAGCGACTTTACAGGCCATTTTCCATCCGGCTTATCGGAGTTCACATCAGCAATCGGCTTACCGCTTAGGTTATAAAAACAGTGCGGTGATTAAAGGTGAAGGCGGTGAATTTGAACGTAACCCTGATGCCAAAACCTTAATCTGCGGGATTAAAGATGGTGAGCTCTATGAGCATGAATTGCCGAAACTAACCGACAATCGCAGCCCGATTGAAGAAGAACTGGATTTATCTGTGTTTAAAGAAGTCTGGGAAGGCAAACATTCACATGAATATGGTGAAGTTGCAGTGGTTGAAACCATGGGCATTGCCCTGTATACCATGGGCGAATGTGACAGCTATGAAGCAGCGATGCAAAAAGCCAAAGAATTCTGGGATAGCCGTCTTTCAGTTTGATGCCATTCATGCTTTATGACAGACATTAAAAAAGACCACATTGGTGGTCTTTTTTAATGTCTGGATTAGACAAAACGGATCGGCTTGAATTCCGGCTCATGCTGGTGATGATCATCATCACATTGTTCGCCTTCTTCTTTCGTACCACGGTCGATATAACCACTACGTTCAGTTTCTGGCAGGTTTTTCATTTCCCAGGCATATACCGCCTGCATGCAGGTCTGACGCTGTTCCTGAGTCAAAGCCACACCGTTTGGCCATTTGCCAATTTCAATGGCTGTTCTTAAGCGTTCTACAATCTCAGGATTGAGTACGGCAAGCATTTGTTCAATATTCATGGTTAATCCTGCTTAAAATAATCGAAGTCCTGATTCCAGCCCAGTTTGGTTCGGCATGCATTATAGAAGTCATAACCTGGCGGATGCAGAAGATGCAGTTTAAAGGGATGCTTACGAATATGGACGCTATCTCCAACATTCAAAGACACACTGTGTTGTCCATCCGCACTCACCATCGGCAGTACGCGATTTTCACGAATCAGTAATTTAATTTCACTATGCCCTCCAACCACAATCGGCCGTGAAGACAAGGTATGCGGATGCATCGGCACCAGCGCAATCGCATCCATACTCGGATGAACAATCGGCCCGCCTCCCGACAGCGCATAGGCGGTAGAACCAGTCGGTGTAGAGATAATCAGGCCATCACTATGCTGACGATAGACATATTGTCCATCAATATTCAGCTCAAAATCAATCATATGTACTGATTTTCCTGAATGTAAAACCACATCATTCAAGGCAATGGCATCATAAATGATTTCACCTTTAGAGCGAATTTCCACTTCCAGCAGGAAACGGCGCTCTGCCTGAAAGTCGCCTTTGAGCACCTGATCCAGCTTAAAGATCACTTCGGTCGGCTTGATATCTGTCAGAAAACCCAGACGACCACGGTTGACTCCAATTACAGGTGTATTGTATTTCACCAGTGCCCGAGCAGCGTGTAAGAGTGAGCCATCCCCACCCACCACAATGACTAGATCAACTACTTCGCCCAGCAAGGCCCGGCTGACAGTCTGGGTATTTTGATAAGGTACCAGTTCAGCTGTATCGGCATCAAAAACAGGATGTAGACCTAAATTGAGCAGATGATCATGAATCAGGCATAAGGTTTCAACCACTGAAGATTTATCCGGGCGTCCGATTAACCCGATATTTCGAAATGTCTTGTGGGAAATTTGCACCAGTGTCGTCGCTCCGCTTCGAATCCTGCTTATCATATCATTAAGCATGAATAGGATGACAATTTATAACATGATAAAGCCGTCTAGGATTTAATTTGAAATAGACTGAAATTAAGGAGAAAATGTGAAGTTTAATTTTAATTTTAATCTCAATATTTGATTAAATATTGCAAAATAACGAAAAGCTTCGCATGATTAGCACAATTTCACAGGGTCTTATTATCATTTATGAAATCTGAACGAGGTATGGGGTTAATTGCCTTAATCTTCTCCATTCTAGTCATTTCTGCATTTGTAGCATTTAGCATCTATTTGATTAGATTAGATAATATCGTGCGTGAAAAATTTGAAGGTCAACGCTGGGACATTCCAGCCAAGGTTTTCGCACGCCCGATGGAAGTGTATGTCAATGCCCCCGTCAGTCAGCAGGATTTCCAGCAAGAACTCAAATTATTAGGTTATAAAAATTCAGATAGTTATACCAAATCTGGCAGCTTTGTCAGCACTGGCAATACCCTGTATGTACATACCCGTGGCTTTGATTTTGGTGATCGGGTTGAACCTGAACAGGTATTAAAAGTCAGTTTTAGTGGCGATCAGATTGCTGAAGTAAGTGCGACCAAGCCTTCTTCTAGCGGCATTGCCCGTCTGGAACCTCTATTGATTGGCGGTATTTACCCGCAGCATAATGAAGACCGCGTGCTAATTAAACTTAACCGGGTTCCTAAGCCTTTAATTGACGCCTTAATTGCCACTGAAGACCGTAATTTTTACCATCATTATGGCGTATCTCCTCGCGGGATTGCGCGCGCAGTGGTCAGCAACATTACCGGCGGTAAACGTCAGGGCGGTTCAACTCTGACCCAGCAGCTAGTCAAAAATTTCTATTTAACCCCTGAACGTACTTTAAAGCGTAAGGTTAATGAAGCCCTTATGGCAATGCTGATTGAATTGCATTATGACAAAGATGAAATTCTGGAAGCCTATTTAAACGAAGTGAATCTGGGCCAAAATGGTAACTATTCCATTAATGGTTATGGTCTGGCCTCACAGTTCTATTTTGGCCTGCCGCTACGTGAACTGAATATTTCCCAACAGGCCTTTCTAGTAGGTCTGGTTCAGGGTCCAAGCCTGTATAACCCGTGGCGTAATCCGGAAATTGCCAAAAAACGTCGTGATGTGGTCCTACATAACATGCTGGTCATGGGGTATCTGACAGAGGATCAGTATGAAACAGAAAAAGCCCGCCCTCTTAATGTCATTTCAAAACCGACTTTAGGTCCAGCGCGTTTTCCGGATTTCCTGGATATCGTTCGCCGTCAGTTACGTACCGACTATCAGGAAACCGATTTAACCAATCAGGGTCTGCGAATATTTACCACTTTAGATCCTTTAGCCCAAACCCGAATTCAAGAAAGTTTTAAAGATACCGTGGCACGCTTAAGTAAATCCAATCCAGGACGCCTGAAAGATTTACAGGGTGCGGTATTGGTAGCACATCCGGAAAATGGAGAACTGGTAGCCGCTGTGGGTTCTACCCAAGATTTTACTGGCTTTAACCGTACAGTAGATGCCAAGCGTCAGGTCGGCTCGCTATTGAAACCGGTCATTTTTCTGACTGCACTGGAGTCTAATCGCTACAACTGGGCCAGTCCGATCGAAGACAGTGAAATCAGTATCAAGAGTGACGGAAAAACCTGGACACCCAAAAATTATAGCGGGCGCGGACATGGCATGGTGCCGATGATTCAGGCGCTCTCCCAATCCTATAACCTGTCGACCGTTCGTTTAGGTCAGGAATTTGGCCTGTCGACTTTTATTAATCATCTCAAACAATTTGGCGTGACTTCAAACATACCTTCCTATCCATCTATCTATCTGGGTGCAGTGGATATGTCGCCTATGGAAGTTATGAATATCTATGGGAATTTTGCTACAGGCGGCTTTAGATATCCAGTGAAAGCCATCCGTTCTGTGGTCGATGCCAATGGCCGATCTCTCGATCGTTATAGTCTGAGTGTACAGCCAACCATTGATCCGGCTGCCGCTTATGCCCTGAA
Source organism: Acinetobacter sp. 226 (assembly GCF_048147925.1). Classification (NCBI taxonomy): domain Bacteria; kingdom Pseudomonadati; phylum Pseudomonadota; class Gammaproteobacteria; order Moraxellales; family Moraxellaceae; genus Acinetobacter; species Acinetobacter sp. 226. The sequence goes on from NZ_JAYWYX010000009.1 coordinate 112,948, forward strand.
TTATGGCTTGCAGCAGGTTATGGCGAGTGGTACAGGTCGTGCAGCGTATAACAGCTTGCCACGGACTCTGAATCTTGCCGGAAAATCCGGTACGACCAATGATAGTCGAGACTCATGGTTTGCTGGATATTCGGGAAATTATATGACTGTGGTCTGGCTGGGGCTGGATAACAATAAAGTCACTGGATTAACCGGTTCTTCAGGTGCTTTGCCGGTTTGGACCAATGTCATGAAACAGTTACGTCAGAAACCGGTGAATCTGCCACAGCCGAATGAAATACAATGGCACTGGCTGGATCGTTATACGGGTTTATTGTCTGCGCAAGGTTGTGAAGGTGCCATGTACATCCCGATTTCGCGGCATGCCTTGCCAAGTCAGGCAACTCCCTGCGGAATCTCGCATTATGCGACTGAGCCTTATGATATTAACTCAGAACCTCCAGCATCTGATGCAGAACAGGATGACATGAATCGCTATATTCAAGAAAGTGAAACAGAAATAGAACGTGATCTTGAAAGCGAAACACGTATTATCGCCAGTGGAAGTTATAGCCAATAATTGAGTCCATGTATATGTTTAAAAAAATCCTCCCTGGTTTGCTCATCCTCAGTCTGGTGGGCTGCCAAACCATAGCAGAACCTGAAAAGCCAGCAAGCTCTGCCAAGCCTGCAACGGAAAAGCCTAAAACACCTACACCAGACGGTGTGGTGGTTACGCCTTATGAGCGTCCTGAGATCAAACGTCAGAAGATTGTAATTCCTGAGCAAAAGCAGAAAAGCCAAAAGTTTGATGATGGCCGTAATTTGCCGGCATTCAAGAGTCTGATGCAGCAAACCCAGCAGGCATACAGCAAGCAGCAGTACGATCAAGCTGAAGCGTCTGCAACTCAGGCACAGCGACTGGCTCCTCAGGCATCCGAAACGTATTTGTATTTGGGCATGATTGCCAACCGTAAAAATCAGCCAGCACGTGCGGATGCCTTTGCCTTACGGGGCCTGAGTTATGCCCAGTCCAGTGCCATGAAAAAGCAGCTCTGGCAAGTTCGTCTCAAATCTGCACAGCAGCAAAAAAATGCCAAAGCGATTCAGCAAGCCCAGCAGGCATTAAAAAAGCTTTAAAGCCATTTTTTATAGAAATTGACTTACCAAAAGAAAGCTTATGTTCAAATACAGCCTTTACACATAACGAATGCCGGCAATGCCATAGGCATGCTGGCGTTTTGCATCATGTAGGTCTTCCGTTCTTAATCCACCTAAAGCAAAAACCGGAATCTGTACCTGCTCTGCCATTTGCTTGAATCGCTCCCAGCCTAGTGCAGGGGTGTCCGGATGCGTCTCGGTCGCCAGTACCGGACTGAGGAGTGCAGCTTCACACCCGATCTGTTCTGCATGTATCAAAGCGCTCAGGTCGTGGCAAGCTGCCAAGTAACGATAACCAGATTTCAAGTCGCCTTGTTTCAATTCCATCAATTGGGTTTGTTTCAGATGGATCGTGCGAATCGTTTGCTGCTGCAATTCATTCAAGTGTGACCAAAGCTGCTGGTTAACAATTAACTTGGAGAGTTGATCTACCGGACATTGTGCTAATTGCATGATCCGTTCAGACGTTAGGTCTACGCGCCAATACAGCATTTGGTCTGTATCCAGATTTGATAAGATATTCAGATCTTCAGAAATCTTGATCCGCTGCGGCCATTGCAGCTTTTGAATCATAGAGTGATTGGCTTTCGGAAAATTCAGCTGTCCAAGCTCTTCCCGATGATACCAGCGCCAGGGCTGTTTAATTTCAGCCAGTTGCGCAGGCTGCACTGAAGCATGAAAAATATGCAAATTGACGATGAGATCTTCATATTCATGGGAGATAAAATCAGAGACATGCCAGCGTTCAATATCAATACCGACCTCTTCCATCACTTCGCGTCGGCAGGCTTCGACTGGTAATTCACCCTGTTCAACTTTTCCCCCTGGAAATTCATATTTATTGCCCTGATGCTGCTTGGCTTCACGCCAACCTACAAGAATCTGATTTTGATAAAATAAAAGCGCAATTGCGACATGAATCGTAGCTTTAGTCATGATGTTCAGAGCCGTTAAAGTTTTACAGATTGTAAGCAAATTAGAGTTTTTTATAAATTGCTCAATATTTCGTTGACAAACCTATTCGATAATGATTATCATTTAAATCAATCCAAAACATACCACGGAGTCGACGGAATGAACGCCCCATTTAGCCTATTTACCCGTAACAATGATACTCATCATGCCTTGCCAATGCTGCACTCCAACAATCTGTTTGCACTGGGTCGTGAAATCCGGATCATGCATGCCGGCGAAGAATATCGTTTGCGTCTGACCCGCAACAACCGTCTCATTCTGACCAAATAATTAAATCAGTTCTAATAATAACAAACGTGGGAAGTAGCAGTATGAATCAGCGCATACTGCTTTTTTAGTTTGCCCATCATGAAATTTTACTTTCAGGCTTAAAACTCAATGATACTTTAAGTCCGCCCAAGTCCGATGGCGCATAATCAATTTTGGCTGCATGCAGTGCCATAATTTTCTGGCAAATCGATAGGCCTAAACCTGAACCCTGAGTGCGTGTTCCTAACGCCCGATAAAAACGTTCACCCAAACGTTCCAGTACATCGGCAGCAATTCCCTCTCCTGAGTTTTCGATCAGTAACTGTGGATGCGGTGTTTTAACCATTCTAATCACAACCCGTCCCTGTGACGGCGTATAACGAATGGCATTGTCGACCAGATTGCGAATACAGCTAAACATCAGCTCTGGATTTGCCTCAACAACGATATCTTCAAGGTTGAGGTTCCAGTGAATGTCCTTTTCCTGTGCAAAAGGCTGTAAGGCCTGTAAAGCCTCCTGAACCAGATTTTTAAGATTGACCGCCTGCATGGGTAATTGCCCTGTTCGCTCCGGATCAAGTCGCGCCAGTAAAAGTAAGTTTTCCAGCACCTGCGTACCACGATTGACATCATTCTGGATCAACTGCAATGCCTGGGGGAGCTGAGCATCATCTTGATATTTTCGTTTTAAAACCTGTAGACGCATTTGAATGGCAGACAGTGGCGAACGCAGCTCATGTGAAGCATCTGCAGTAAAACGCTGTTCAGCAGCCAATGATTTCTTCAGCCGGCCGAGCATGGCATTTAGCTGGCGTACAATCGGTTGCAGCTCAGTGATTTCAGGATCAGGCATTTTGATCGGACTGAGATCCTGGGCAGTTTTAGAACCAATGGCACGCGAAATCTTGTTTAATGGCCGCAACTGGCGTTTGACCGAGACCCTTAGAATCAGCCATTGCATGAGCCATAAAATAAATAAAATTCCGGCAAAACCGGGTGTGGTTTGCCAAAGCTCATTGAAGCGTACTGCAAGCGGCTGTACGATTTTTACCTGTAAACCGTTCTCTTCTTCATTCAGGATACGGATAAAACGGCCATTTTCATAAGCAAACTGAAAACCATTTTTATGTGTCACGGGAATGGCATTAATTAGCTCATGATTAACAGAAGTGGTCAGTACCTGCTGATCAAGTAACAGAACATACTGGATATCAAACTCTTCGCTGAGCTCATCAACCTGGGTGTCTTTGGCTTGGGTGACATCACCGATTAACAGCTCAGAAATCTGTTCCATTAATTCATCATGCAACTGATTGGCCTGATAACTGGCAATCCCCAATAACAACAGCCAAGCCAATACTCCAGCCAATATGGAACTAAACAGTGCATGTTTAATCAGCTTGGTTTGCAGGGAAACAGGAGCCGACATGAGCTTAGGCCTCAGCTTTATGCATGCGATAGCCCAGACCGCGAATGGTTTTAATCATCTGACTGCCAATTTTTTTACGCAGCTGATAGATAAATACTTCAATGGCATTACTTTCAATTTCATCTCCCCAGGCATACAGCGATTCTTCCAGCTGCTCACGCGTGACAATATGTTCAGGCTGCTGCATCAACTTGTATAGAATCTGAAATTCCTTCGCAGTCAGATTGATCGCTTGTCCCGCTTTGGTCAGGGTTTTGGCCTGAGTGTCCAGACTGAGATCCTGCCAGTGCAGAATATGATTCGGTGTTTGCTGTTTCAGTCTAAGCTGGGCTCGCACCCGTGCGGAAAGCTCTTCCAGGCTAAAAGGCTTGACCAGATAATCATTGGCCCCCAAATCAAGGCCTTGAACCCGGTCATTGATACTGTCTTTGGCAGTAATAAAAATTACCGGGGTATCTCGCTGTTGGCTACGCAAATTTTTTAGAATATCGTCACCTGTTGCATTCGGCAGACCACGGTCCAGCAAAATACAATCGTACTGATGCTGCTCAATCGCCAGAATAGCATGATCACCACGCTCAACCCGATCAACTACATAACCATCCATTTCCAGCCAGGTCTGGATACTTTCTGCCTGAGACTGATCATCCTCTGCCAAAAGAATACGCATGCTGTGCTCCCTCTGCTTATTTATTCTATCTTGCCCTGAAAAAGCACCAGACTCAAAAAAGCCACATGCTTTTTGGTAACTTGCATGTGGCTTTTTGTTGCTGTGTTCAGATTAATTTTGGTAACTTAGTCGAGATTAAAAGCGAACCTGTTCAACATCAATTTCAACACGTTTTGCCGGTTTATAGTCAATATCAATTTCACCTGTAATCACTACCGGGGTTTTGGCTGAAATCGGTTTACCTTGCCAAAGTTCATCATCAATTTCAACAGTTATAGTACCTGTGCTGTCACGGAACTGGTATTTTTCATCCCCGACTGCTTTTACGATATAACCTTTGAGCTGGACTTTGCTGTCATCTTTCATCGCAAGTGCCTGTTTGACCGTAGTCGATTTGGCAAAAGCGGCCTGATTCACAACTGTTTCGCTACTTGCTACTGCAGCAGTTGCAATAGAACCCATCAATGCAGCTGCCAAAACTGTATTTATCATCATTTTCATCGCAATCACCTCTTTTAAAGTTCTGCCCTTGTTTCGATGATGCTATTAAAACAGCCAAAGATGAATTGAATCTTAAGATTGCCTCATTTTTAAAATTAATTTAAGGGTACCACTCTCAGGACTTCTTCAAGCGTAGTGACACCTTCCAGAATCTTGCGCGCGCCGGCAATTCTGAGCGGCTCTACCCCTTCTTTTTTGGCCTGCTGACGCAGCTCGTTCAGGTTAGCATTGGCACCAATCAACTGTTTGGTGGTCAGACTCAGCGGCATAAACTCATAAATCCCGATACGGCCTTTATAGCCGGTATGCCGGCATTCTTCACAGCCTACCGCCTTAAAGACAAATTCTGGCCGAGGTAAAGGATAATCCGTGGCTAGATGTTGCCACTCCTGCTCGTTCAGGAAACTTTCCTGTTTGCAGTGTGGACACAGCTGACGTACCAGACGCTGGGCCAAAACCCCGAGTATAGTCGCGGCCGTCAGAAAAGGTTGCACCCCCAGATCATGCAGACGGGTCAGACTCGACGGTGCATCATTGGTATGTAAAGTCGATAGAACCAGGTGACCGGTCAATGCCGCCTGAATCGCCATATTGGCAGTATCCTGATCACGGATCTCCCCGACCATGATAATGTCCGGATCTTGACGCATCAGCGCACGCACGCCATCAGCAAAACCGAGATCAATACCATTATTGACCTGCATCTGGTTAAAGCTGGGTTCCAGCATCTCGATCGGATCTTCAATGGTACAAACGTTAACCTGTTCCGTCGCCAGCTGCTTCAGGGTTGAATAAAGCGTAGTAGTTTTACCGGAACCGGTCGGGCCCGTTACCAGAATAATGCCATGACTGTGGCTGGTCAGATTGTTCCAGTCGTTGAGCAGATGACCTTCAAAACCGAGTTGCTGAAAGCTTCTGACCAGTACTTCCGGATCGAAAATACGCATTACCAGTTTTTCACCAAAGGCCGTCGGCAAGGTCGATAAACGTAGTTCAGTTTCCTGTCCTTTCGGCGTGCGGGTTTTTAGTCGGCCATCCTGCGGTTTACGTTTTTCTGCCACATTCATCCGGCCCAGAATCTTGATCCGGGAAATGACCGCGGTCAGGGTATTGGCCGGCATGTTGTAAATCGTATGCAGTACGCCATCAATCCGGAAACGGATCTTGCCCGTATCTTTACGCGGTTCCATGTGAATATCACTGGCGCCCTGCTCAAAGGCAAATTGCAGCACCCAGTCCACCAGTTTGACAATATGCTGGTCATTGGCGTCCGGATTCTGGGAATCGCCCAGTTGCAGCAAGGCTTCGACGCCCTTATTTTCCCGGTCATAGGCAGAGGATTTCTGCGATCCACTCACTGCACGGCTGACCTGATAATACTCAACCATATAACGCTGGAGCTGTTCCGGATTAAGCAGTACCCGTTCAATTTTCTTCGGTGCAATATTCTGCTGAAGATTCGACATCCATTCAGTTTTATAAGGCTGATCTGTAGCGATCAGAACTTTGTCTGCCTGAATTTCTACTGCCAGAATACGGTTACGTAATGCATATTCCTGTGACATGACATTGGTCAATGCCTGCACATCAGCTTTGAGTGGATCAATGATATAGAACATCAAGCCGGTTTTTTCTGCCAGCCATTGACATAAACGGTTCAGGGTGAGTGTCGTTTGAGGATGGGATTGATCGACCAGATGAAAATTGGCGATCCACTGCAAAGGATGCCATTTTAATTGTTCACGTTGCCGATGCGTCGTCTGTACCAGCATTCGGTCGCGTTCACTGATTTTACCGTCTTTAAAAAGTTGCTCTAAACACCAGGCTGTATCAATTTCAAAGTCAAATTTCATTATTATCAGTCCCCAAACTTGACTCCACTATAACAACTTTTTGCAGTTTTTCGCAGGCTCTATCCACACTGGCCGATCCACTATGTTTCTATTTCTTCATTCAATGCCAAAACCATCACATTGTTTCGGAACATAACCATTTCCTGCTTGTTTAAGCTGGAGTTTATCTTCTATATTTTAACCAGTCCGTCTTAAATCGCTGAGGCCGAATATGGATTTTAGCGCAGTGCCCCTTAATAGCATCAGCTCTTTCCAGGACCTTATAACCATCCTGGCTGCCGCACTTGGCTGTGGCCTGCTTATAGGCCTGGAACGAGAACGTCATAAACAGCGCGAAAGCCACCCCAGTTTTGCAGGATTACGCTCCTTTGCGCTCAGTGCTCTGCTGGGCGCACTCTGTTTTTTATTCGGCATGGTCATCGGGCTAGCTGGTGCGCTTATTATTGGAGGGATAGTCATTTTTTCCCTTCGTAATCAGCCTGAAGACCCGGGCATTACTACAGAACTCGCCTTCCTCATGACTTATTTTATAGGGGCAATGTGTCTTTGGAATATTCCGCTGGCTGCGGGACTGGCCGTCTTGTTAACCATTATTTTGATGGCCAAGCACTCCATGCATGATTTTGCGGGAAAATGGATTAAAGAGGCCGAATTCAGGGATGGACTGTTACTACTTGCACTTATACTGATCGGTTTGCCGCTTACCCCTGACCGTCCATTATGGGGAGAAGTTCTTAACCCCTATGTTATCTTGAAATTACTGACCCTGATTTTAGTCGTGCAAGCTTTAGCCCATATTGCGAAACGTTTTTTATCCACTAAAAATGCCCTGATGCTCTCTTCACTGGCCTCAGGCTTTGTTTCCAGTACTGCGACCATTGCCCAATTAGGCCTGCAGGTACGTAAAGGTGAAATGGATGCGCAGCCAAATGCCGGGGCTGCACTGATGTCATGTGTCTCTACCCTGGTCTTGCTGCTTATTGTCGTTGGAGGTGTGTCTTGGGCCTGGCTTAAACTCTTGCTCCTTCCTTCCGTTGTGGGCATGGTTATTCTGGTCGCCTGCGCATTTCTATTATTGCGCAAGGCCAAACCGGTCCAAGAGCTCGAATCTGCGGACAGCCCGATGTTCAGCCTAAAAGAAGCTGTCATTATTGCAGTGACTTTAACCCTGATTCAGGCCGGAATTTATGCGCTGGAATTGTGGCTTGGCAATGCCGGCTTATTGGCCGGCACCTTACTCGCTTCATTATTTGAGGTTCATGCCGCAATGGCAGGTGTGGTGATTCAAGGAGATCCTTCCAATACCCATCTTATTTATGCCCTATTATTAGGTCTGGGTGCCCATGCAGTGGCCAAATCAGTGAATGCTGTCCTGACTGGTGGATTTAAATTTGCCCTGTATTTTGCCCCAGTCCAGCTTATTCAAATGGCAGTATTGATTGGACTAGTGTGGTGGAGTCTATAAATCAGGAGGGAGCGTGATGAATAGCAGTAATTATCACTTGCTGAGTATGAACTTTGAAATGGGTATCTACCGTAGCAAACTTCATCCCATAAATCCGTTCCTTATCATCCTGATAGGCTGGCCTTGGATCTAGAGATAAAACCGCTTCCAGCTCCTGAATACCCTGTGGTGAGATTTTCCCGCATTTCAGTAAATGCAGTTTTTGCTGCTCCGCCTCTTCACTCCAGATGACGGCTTTACGCTCAGGCTCATCCTGCGCATAACCACTTTGCGCTTCAACAATCGCATCCGAATATTGAATATAAGGTTTGATATCTACAATGGGTGTGCCATCGAGTAAGTCACTCCCTGTGACATATACCCGGACATGCTTGCCCACCTTACTAACTTCTTTGAGTTTAACGACTGAAAGGCCAATTGGTGAGGGACGATACATACTGCGCGTAGCAAATACGCCTATTTTCTTGTTACCGCCCAAACGTGGCGGACGAACCTGTGGACGAAACTGGCTGCTCTCGTGTTGGTTTTTATTGTCATGAAATTGCCAGACTAACCAGAGATGGCTGAATTCTTCAATTCCCTCAAAGGCGAGCAGATCATTATAGGGTCCGGCCATTTCAATATAACTTTCGACCTGAACCAGATTGGGCTGGCGCGGGATACCAAATTTTTCTTTGTAGGGAGAACGCATATAGCCAATAATCGGTAGCGTCAGTTCAGTCATCATCACTTTTTTTGATAAGCTCAATTAAATATATTCAGTTTATCGAGAATGAATTTAGATTAGAATAGCAAACTGTTCTAATTTGATAACTTATTGAGACCTTTAATGGCTGCTTTTAACGTCGAAAAGATTACTCACGTCCACCACTGGAATGATACTTTATTCTCTTTTAAAACGACTCGTGATCCTGCTTTGCGTTTTAAAAACGGTCAGTTTGTAATGATCGGCCTTGAAGTCAATGGCAAGCCGTTAATGCGCGCATACTCAATTGCAAGCGCCAACTACGAAGAAGAGTTAGAGTTTTTCTCAATTAAAGTGCCTGATGGTCCACTGACTTCGATTTTACAGAAAGTTAAAGTCGGCGATGAGATTTTGATTTCCAAAAAACCGACAGGCACATTGGTACTGGATGACCTGAATCCAGGCAAAAACCTGTATCTTCTTTCTTCAGGTACAGGACTTGCGCCATTTTTGTCCACTATTCGCGATCCTGAAACTTACGAACGTTTTGAAAAAATTATCGTGGTTCACGGTACGCGTTTTATTTCAGAACTGGCTTATCAAGATTTAATCCTGAATGAAGTGCCAAATCATGAGTTCTTCTCGGAACTTGGCGCAAAAGAAAAACTGATCTATTACCCAACCGTAACTCGTGAAGAATATCCAAATCAAGGTCGGGTCACGACTGCGATTGAAACCGGTGAACTGTTTGAAAAAATCGGTCTGCCACGTTTCAATCCGGAAACTGACCGTGCCATGTTATGTGGTAGCCCAGCCTTCCTTGACGATGTTGCTGCACTTCTTGATCAACATGGCCTGAAAGAATCTCCACGTATGGGCGTTCTAGGCGACTACGTGATTGAACGTGCGTTCGTTGAAAAATAAGATTCAATGTCATTAAAAAACCGGGCATTAAAGTCCGGTTTTTTATTGTCTTAAATTTGAACCTGCTTCGAAGATGTTCGCTCTATGAATGCCTGCTTAACCACTTGGTATCCGGCCGTCAACCCCAAGCCTGCCATAATTATCGCCACAATAATATCTGGCAACATACTACCCGTCCCAAACACCCCGACAGCCGCCAAAATCACGGCAGCATTTCCGATCGCATCATTTCGGCTACAGAGCCAGACCGATTTCATATTGGCATCCCCATCTCGAAAAGCATATAAAATTACTGCTGTAATCACGTTAGCAATTAAGGCCAGCACACCAATAACTCCCATAGTCAGCGCTTCAGGCGGTATACCTTGTATAAAAGCGTAGATGACTTTTCCGATCACCACCAAGCCAAATACAGCCATGGTCAATCCTTTAATCAGGGCAACTGTTGCGCGCCAATACAGGCTTGCCCCTAATACAGCCAGTGAAATCCCATAATTTACTGCATCTCCAAAAAAATCTAGCGCATCTGCCCATAATGCGGATGAATGCGCATAAGCACCACCCACTAGTTCTACAATGAACAAGGTCAAATTAATGAATAATGCAATCCATAAGGCGGTTCTGAATTTGCTATTGGGCGTGGATGGTGCAGGTTCATGACTACAACTACAAGCCATATGATTCTCCGAGGATTTTCTATATAAAATACGCTATAGTCATTAGAAACTATGGAGTAACTCCAAGGTCAAGCCTGAGGTGTTTATGTCACATTATCTCATTTCAGAAATCGCGACTAAGACCGGTTTAAGTACCGACAGCATTCGCTTTTACGAGAAAAAAGGGTTGATACAGCCGAATTTTCGAGCAAGTAATCAGTATCGTTATTATGCTGAAGAAGCCTTGAAACGTTTAATTTTTATCAAACGTTGCCGTACCCTAGGCATGTCTTTAAAAGAAATCGAACATCTGATTAAACTGGAGCAGAACCCTGAACAGGACTGCTGTGAAGTCAATCAGATGATTGATCGGCATCTTCTGGAAATTTCAAATAAAATTAAAGAATTACAAATATTTGAGCAACAGCTGATGCTGCTTCGTGACAGCTGCAATACGCCCACCACAATCGATCATTGCCAGATTTTAAAAACTTTAGAATCGCTTGAAAATACATAAAACTTTCTGGAATTCTTAACTTTATGAGTGCTTCATTTTTAACTTGAAATTTAGTTGAATTACTCCAATTCCGAGTTATTTACTAGGTTGAATCCTGATTTTAGATGGTTAGAATAAAGCCGTACTTTTTTTATGTCTTTCAATTTGATCATGAGCATTTCTCACGTTACCGAACTTCTCTCACCTGCAGGCTCATTAAAAAATATGCGCTATGCCTTTGCTTATGGTGCAGACGCAGTCTATGCAGGCCAGCCGCGTTATAGCCTGCGGGTTCGTAATAATGAATTTGACCATGAAAATCTCGCGATTGGTATTAAAGAAGCCCATGAATTAGGCAAAAAATTCTACGTGGTCGTCAATATTCAGCCACATAACTCCAAGCTGAAAAATTTCATTCGTGACTTAGCTCCTGTGGTTGACATGCAGCCGGATGCACTGATCATGTCCGATCCCGGTCTGATTATGCTGGTCCGTGAACATTTCCCGCATATGGATATTCACCTGTCGGTACAGGCCAATGCCGTGAACTGGGCAACCGTCAAATTCTGGAAGAACATGGGATTGACCCGTGTCATTCTGTCACGTGAACTGTCGATTGAAGAAATTGCAGAAATCAAACAGCAAGTGCCGGATATGGAGATTGAAGTCTTTGTTCATGGCGCACTGTGCATGGCCTATTCTGGCCGTTGCATGCTGTCTGGCTATATGAACAAACGTGATGCCAATCAGGGTGCCTGCACCAATGCCTGCCGTTGGGAATATAAAGTGCTGGATGCCAAGGAAGATGAAACCGGTGATGTGATTCCAGTGAAAAATCTGGATTCAGGCTGCTGCTCCAAAGATGCCGACGAAGCACATATGCAGGCACAACACCAATTCAACGAGCCAGTGCTGTTACAGCGCAATGAAGAAGACATGTTTGCCGCAGAAGAAGATGAACACGGCACTTATTTCATGAATTCCAAAGATCTGCGCGCGGTTCAGCATGTCGAACGTCTTACCAAAATTGGTGTACATTCCTTAAAAATTGAAGGCCGGACCAAGTCCTATTTCTACTGTGCGCGTACTGCCCAGATTTATCGTAAAGCAATTGATGATGCCCTTGCTGGTAAGCCGTTTGATCCATCCTTGATGACCCAGCTTGAAGGTCTGGCGAATCGTGGTTATACCGAAGGTTTCCTGCGCCGTCATGTGCATAGCGAATATCAAAACTATGAGAATGGTTCATCCAGTTTCGATCATCAGCAGTTCTGTGGTGAAGTGTTAGAACGTAATGGAGACTACATCAAGATTGATGTGAAAAACCGTTTTGTCCTCGGTGATTCACTGGAACTGATGACGACTAGAGGCAATATCACCTTTACTTTAACGGAAATGAAAGACAAAAAAGGTAATCTGATTGAAGATGCCAAAGGCTCAGGTCATATCGTCGAGATTCCGGCTCCAGCAGATGTAGATATGCAATATGCCCTGCTGATCCGTAATCTGCCGCATTCAGCTGCAAATATTTCAGCATCTTCACTGGCTTATCAGGCAGGTTAAATATGGCACTGCTGATTACCGACAAATGCATCAATTGCGATATGTGTTTACCGGAATGCCCGAATGAAGCGATTTATGAGGGTGAAAAGTTCTATGAAATTGACGTAAAACGTTGTACGGAATGCGTCGGTTTTTATGAACATCAGACCTGTGTAGATGTCTGCCCGATTGAATGCATTATTCCTCATCCGGATCATTGTGAAACACAGGAACAATTACTGGAGAAGTTTAAGAGCTTGAAGCTGTTTGAAGCTTAAACAAAAAGTAAAACAATTGATTTATTCGTGATTCTAAAAACAACCTTGGGGAAAGCAGAAAAAATAAGGGTTGAAAACAAAAAAAGTGTGGAGAAAAGGAACGGCTACAAGCGATTGGGGACGCTTTTGGCTGATCTAACAAGAAGTAAAAAAAGGAACTCTGGTGTTAGCATCCTGAGTTCCTATAAAGCGAAAATAATAATAACTCTTTGAGATAAAGCACCTGGAATTTGGGGATTCCAGGTGCTCTTTTTTTTTACTGTCCTGAACGGATGATGTAATCAAATGCAGACAGCGAGGCTTTTGCACCTTCACCGGTCGCAATGATGATCTGCTTGTAAGGCACGGTGGTACAGTCACCTGCAGCAAATACACCTTTCACATTGGTTTCGTTGCGATCGTTAATCACAATCTCGCCACGACTAGTCAGCTCAACCGGGGTCTCTTTCAGGAAGTCGGTGTTAGGCAACAGGCCGATCTGCACGAAGATCCCCGCAAGTTCTACCATATGCTCTTCATCAGTCGCACGGTCTTTGTATTTCAGACCGGTCACCTGTGAACCGTCACCCAGCACTTCAGTCGAC
>NZ_JAYWYX010000010.1:0-109018 GCF_048147925.1 Acinetobacter sp. 226
TAGCTAAAATTTTACGTCTAAAATGTTCTGAATAACTCATTGCACCATTGTATTGGTTTTATAATGATTTGACTATATTTCAGCATTAAAGATCTATTGAATATCAAACAAGTATTATCTAATCAGATGCCTGAAACAGCCGGAACTTCTCGTTTTCAGTTTTGCTATGAAGGACAGCAATGGCGATGGTCTGAAGAGATTAACTTTAGAATTCTGGCACCCCGGCAGCAGCAGTTAAACACATCAAACTTCAATAAAAATGACCGCTCTTGTGTGGTGTATCTGCAAGTCAAAAATGCCGGACCGTATCAAAACTTTTTATTGATGGGAGATGCGGGCTGGGAGACTGAATATCAGCTGCTTCAAGACTATCCCGAACTTCAGGTCGATGTGCTGGTACTCGGCCATCATGGCAGTCAGCACAGTTCAGCCTATCAATTTTTACAGGTTTTGCAGCCTAAACTGGCGATTGCATCGGCTGGGAAATTTAATCGCTATGGTCACCCAAGCCAACTGACTCAGCAACGGTTAAAAGCTCTTAATATTCCTTTATTGACCACGGCAGAACAGGGCAGCATGCACTTTCAGCAACAAAACTCAAAGCTGGTGCTTTCTACCGAACGACATGGATGGCAATGGCTATATCGTCAGCCTTTAACTGAATGATTCTATTACAGATGAAGCTTCATGAGCATCAGTATCTTGTGTTCTTAAGGCATTTACTTTGCTCAAGGCTTGTTCATGTTCAAGTTTATAAAGATTGCCTAAATCTTGATGTGCGTTAAAGCGTTTATAACTCCAGTGATAATGTTCAGGATGGCGACGAATTAAATTTTCAATACTATTAATAATAACTTGGGTACCCTGATTGGCATTACCACTATAAATTTTTTCATCAACCGTTTCGATAAAGATATCAAATCCATCATCAGTATTACGTAGAGCATATAAAAACAGGGCACGCGCTTTGGTCTTTTGGATCAGCTTAGCACTCAAATTACTCGTAGCCAAGGGTACACCGAAATAGGGAATATATTCACCGCCAATATTCGGAGTATGATCAGGCAGGATCACAGTGGTACCCCCCTGTTTTAAGGCTTTAAAAATCTGACGGACGCCTGATTCATCGGTTGGTACCAAATGTGCTTTTTCCCGGCTACGGGCGGCACGTACAAATTGATCCGCAGCCTGATTTTTCACAGGTTTGTACATGATGGTCATCGAAGTAAACTGGGCAACATAGGCATTCATAATTTCCCAGGTGCCAAAATGCGGCACAATTAATACCAAGCCTTTATTTTGTGCCAGTGCATCATGAAGTAAATCTTCACCAATCACGCGATGAATGCGTTTGATATTTTTTTGATTGCTTGAGCCCCAAATGGTAAAGAACTCGAAATATGACATTAATTCATTACGCACTGCAGCACGGTTAATCTGTTCACGTTCCTGATCGGGCAGGTCGGAGAGACTGATTTCAAGGTTCAGGCGAATAACTTCCGAAGTTTTAGTGACTTTAAAACTGTTCACAATAAAGGCCAGCATACGGGCCATCCATCGAGAAACCGGAAGCGGTTGGCGGCTAATATATTTGAGTAAACCGTAAGCTGAATTCCGTGAGCCCTGTTTCGTCATTGATTTAGTCTAAGTACAAAAAAAGAGAACAAAATTTATTATAGGCGAAAACGTTTTGTTTAGACAGAATTACCCGATTCAGTGTATATAATGGGTTCAATATAAATCAATTTATTGGATTATTTATGTCCGATTGGCCACCAAAACCTGAAAATCAAATACAAAATACGCAACAGCCAATTCAGCCGACTGGTCCTGAGTGGAAACTACTGGAAAAAGCAGTTTTAGCTTCGGTTGAAGAACAGCGTCGTGCACGTCGTTGGGGGATTTTCTTTAAATTTCTGACGTTTGCGTATCTACTTGTCGTTATTCTGGCATTAGGTAAAAGCTGTAGTTCTGTTTCTTCAGATGCCAGTGCTGGTGCAGGTTCTCATATCGCAGTCGTGGACATTGTGGGTACGATTGCAGCCGACAAACAGAGTGTGAACAGTAGCAATACCATTAAATCACTGAAAAAAGCCTTTGAAAATAAACAAAGTAAAGCGGTGGTGCTGAATATCAACTCACCTGGCGGCTCACCGGTACAGTCCGATGAAATCTGGCAGGAAATTCAGTATCTTAAAAAACAGCATCCCGGTAAAAAGCTTTATGCTGTGATCGGTGATACCGGTGCATCAGGTGCCTATTATATTGCCTCGGCTGCAGATGAAATTATTGTCAATCCTTCCAGTTTGGTGGGTTCTATCGGTGTCATCATGCCAAATTATGGTGTGAGCAATTTAATGAAAAAACTTGGTGTTGAAGACCGCACCATGACTTCAGGCGACAATAAAGCCTTGCTGTCGATGACCCAGCCGATTGATCCTGCGCAAAAAGCACATGTACAGGGTGTTCTGGATGATGTACATCGTCACTTTATTAATGCCGTGAAAGAGGGCCGTGGCAATAAGTTGAAATCAAACGACCCTGCGATTTTCTCTGGCTTGTTCTGGACGGGCGATCAGGCAGTAAAACTTGGCATTGCTGACCGGATCGGAAGTTTAAATACCTTGAAGCGTGAACTTAAAACGGATAAAGCCTTGAATTACACGATTGAATATAGTCCATTCGACTCAGTACTGGGCCGTATGGGAGCATCGATTGGTAATGGAATTGCTACTTCGGTTGCACAGAAACTTCAGTCAGAAAACAGTACGACACTGCAATGAAACCATTGATTCATTTCGCGCACGCCAATGGCGTGCCATCAAAAGTCTATCAAAAACTATTTGATGGACTGCAAGAGAATTACGATATTATCTATGTGCCGTTATTAGGGCCTGATAAGCGTTATCCAATTGATAATCATTGGAAAAGCCTGACCCAGCAAGTGATCGATAGTATTGTACGCCAGTCTCAAGGCCGACCCGTGATCGGTTTGGGACATTCGTTGGGTTCCGTATTAACGTTTCAGGCTGCTTTACAGCGTCCGGAACTGTTTTCACAAATGATCATGCTGGACCCGCCGATGATTATGGGCAAAGAAGCCTTTGCCTTGCATATTGCAAAGACTTTTCGCTTAAAAGCATTGGATAAAATGTCTCCGGCCGGTCTGTCCAAACGCCGCCGTGATCATTGGGACTCACGTGAGCAGGCAGCGGAATTGTTGCGCCCTAAAGGCTTTTATCAGGATTTTGATGCGGATTGCTTCCAGGCTTATATTGATTATGCCTTGCGGGAAGATCCCATCCGGGGTGGCGTAGAGCTTACTATCCCTAAAAGGGATGAGGTCGCAGTCTTTAGAACCAATCCGTCACTCTGGTGGTTGCCTCAGGCCAAACCAAAAGTCCCGGTGCATCTGGTCGTTGCCGAGAAAGGTCCATTTCTGGCTCGCAAGTTCCCACAGCAAGTGCAAAAGAAATTTGGTATTCCTTTTACTGTGGTCGATGGGGGGCATATGTTCCCATTAGAACAACCCAATCAAGTAGCGGACTTGGTCAAACAGCTAATTCAGCAACAGTCTGCCTGAGTCATTGGGGTATTTTGGAAATAAAAAAACGCATCCGAGGATGCGTTTTTTTATATCTAATTTTTTTTTAGAACTTGCAGAATTGAACAGGCGCTTGCATTTTCTCATTCCGATACAGTACACCATCGTCAGTATGTTGGATCGTACCGCTACAAATCCATTCTACAACTTGTGGATAGATTACATGCTCGAGATTATGCACACGCATTGCCAAACTTTCTACCGTATCATGGTGAGAAACCTTGAGAACACCTTGAGCAAGCGCTTGGCCTGCATCAAGCTCAGCCGTGACATAATGCACTGTACAACCGTGCAGAACATCACCGGTATTGAGTACACGCTGATGCGTATGCATGCCTTTATAATGAGGCAATAGGGAAGGATGAATATTCAACATTTTCCCTTCCCAGGCTTTCACAAACTTTTCACTTAAAATTCGCATAAAGCCGGCAAGTACCACCAGATCTACATCCCAGTCCAAAAGCTGTTGATGCATCACATCATCAAAAGCCTCACGATTTGGATATTGCTTGTGTTCAATAATTGCAGTCTGAATGCCTGCATGCTGTGCACGTGTTAAAGCAAAGGCTTCAGGTTTGTTGGAAATCACGCCCACAATTTGCCCCGAAAGATTGGCATCAATCAAGGCTTGCAGATTTGATCCGCTACCTGAAACAAGTACAGCAATTTTAATCATGCGAAATTACGCGAAGATCACACGAATTTTTTCGTCTGCACCTGCAACCGATTCAGCATTGTCTTGAATCTGACCCATTGCCCATGCTTTTTCGCCAAGCTTGTTGAGTAATTCAACAGTTTTGTCTGCATCAGCTGCATCAACAACCAGTACCATACCAACGCCACAGTTGAAAGTACGATACATTTCAAACTGTTCTACGCCGCCTTCACGTTGTAGAAGCTTGAATAGCTCAGGCCATTCCCAAGAAGATTCATTTACCAGCGCTTGAGCACCGTTTGGAAGTACGCGCGGTAAGTTACCTGGTAAACCACCACCGGTGATGTGTGCCATCGCATGTACATCAACGTGTTTTAACAGTTCAAGAATTGGTTTTACATAAATGCGTGTCGGTTCCATTGCAACATCTGCAAGTGGGCGACCATCCACGATTTGATTTAGATCAACGTTTTTTACGTCCAAGATTTTACGAAGCAGTGAGTAGCCATTTGAGTGTGCACCTGAAGAGGCCACACCAATTAAAACGTCACCCGCTTTGACTTTAGAGCCATCAATAATTTTGCTTTGCTCAACAACACCGACACAGAAACCTGCAAGATCGTAATCTTCGCCTTCATACATGCCTGGCATTTCAGCAGTTTCACCGCCGACCAATGCACAGCCCGCAAGCTCACAACCAGCGCCAATACCAGTAACTACATTGGCAGCAACCTCAACATTTAAATGACCAGTTGCGTAGTAGTCGAGGAAGAACAGTGGTTCAGCACCACAAACAAGAAGGTCATTCACACACATTGCAACCAGGTCTTGACCAATCGTGTCATGACGGTTCAAATTCAGTGCCAGACGTAATTTTGTACCAACACCATCTGTGCCAGATACGAGAACAGGTTCTTCATAACCTTTAGGAATTTTACAAAGTGCACCAAAGCCACCTAGACCGCCCATGACTTCAGGACGTGAGGTACGCTTGGCGACAGATTTGATACGATCGACTAACGCGTCGCCCGCCTCAATGTCGACACCTGCATCTTTGTAGCTTAAACCAGTGTTTGGGGTAGAAGTTGAGTTGCTCATAATGAAGTCTCCGCATTCGCGGGTGCGATTATAACCTGAATATGTAAAACTCTTATGGTATTTGTGGCCTAAAATGCTATCTTTATTAAAATATTTTAATTTTTATAATGATTAATAGAGAAAAGGCGAAACTTTATGGTAGATCGCACATTGCGTCGCGTGTTTATCCTGGCTGGGATAGCTTTATTGCTATGGATTTTATATTTACTAAAACCCGTTGTAATTCCATTTGTTGCAGCATTTTTAATGGCGTATCTGTTCAGTCCTCTGGTAGATAAACTGCATGATATGGGTTTGCCGCGCTGGCTCTCTATTAGTATTGTTTTTATCGGGATCGGGGTTATCCTGACCCTGGCGACCTGGTATCTGATTCCGCTAATCTGGCAGCAGCTGGTGTATGCACGTGACAATATATCCGCGATAATTGGATGGATTAATTCAACCTTTTTGCCTTGGTTGTCTCATACTTTTAATGTCGTCGAAATGGAAATTGATACCAATCAGATTTCTGATGTAGTCATGGATTATGTACAAACCAATTATAGTGCAGACAGTATCCAGACATTCTTGCTACGTCTTGCGCAATCTGGCATCAACTTTCTTCAGATTGGCGGTACAATTGTCTTAATTCCGATCATTGCCTTCTATTTCCTGCTGGATTGGGATCGTATGCTGGAAAGCTTGCGTCGCCTGATTCCACGTCCTTATGAAGAAAGCACCTTAAGAATTGTAGGTGAATGCCACAGTGTGCTGGGCGCCTTTGTCAAAGGACAGTTTCTGGTGATGATTCTGCTGGGAATTGTTTATGCAGTGGGCTTACAACTGATTGGTCTTGAAGTCGGTTTGATTATCGGTATGGTGGCAGGCCTGGCCAGTATTATTCCTTATCTGGGCTTTGCTGTCGGTATTATTGCGGCTGTGATTGCAACTTTCCTGCAGTTTGGGATTGACTGGTGGCAACTGGTTCTGGTGGGTGTGGTCTTTATGGTCGGTCAGGCTGTAGAAGGTTATGTACTGCAGCCATTCCTGCTTGGCGATAAAATTGGCTTATCACCAGTAGCGGTTGTATTTGCGGTACTGGCGGGTGCTCAACTGGCGGGTTTCATGGGGATGCTGATTGCATTGCCGGTTGCAGCCGTCATTGTGGTTCTATTGCGACATGCACGTGAATATTACGAACACACACACTTTTATGGAAATCAGGCTGTCATTATGAATGATCCGGCAACGGGTTCGATCAGTGTAGAAACAGAAGACTTAGATGTTGATATTGAAATGAAAAGGCCAAGAGTAAAACCCCTGCAAGAGGAAGAGAAATCCAGTAAGATTCATGATCCTCATCGTAAAGACTGATAAGGTCCAAGAATTCCTATGCGTCAATTACAGTTAGATATAGAACCTCAGCTTGATGCCCGAATCAGTGATTTTTCAGGGCCGGGCTGGGGACATGTGATTGATGCTGTCCGTCAATTACATGCAGGGCTGATCAGCCGTTTTTATGTCTATGGAGGAGCCGGTACAGGTAAGAGTCATTTGTTGTCTGCCATTTGTGACTCTTATTTGGAAGTAGGTAAATCTGCGATTCAGGTATCCTTGCTTGAACTTCTAGATGCACCGACCGAGGCGATTACTTCGCTGGATCGTTTTGATCTGGTCGCACTTGATGATATTGAGGCAATTAGTGGGGTACCACATTGGCAACGCGCCGTCTTTCACCTGATTAATTATAATAATGAAGGGGGTGGCCAGTTGGTATTTTCCTCACGCTTTGCCCCTATCGAACTGAAGCTTGAATTACCTGACTTGCAATCCCGCCTCACTCAGGCGGTTAGTACCCGGGTTCCGAGCGGCAGTCTGTATGCTGATCGTTATGCCTTGATTTCATCAGTTTTAGATCGTCGTGGTATTCATCTAGATCCTCAAATTTTTGATTATTTACTGAATCATGGACCACATCAAACTTCGGTACTTTTACAGAGATTAGAGCAGATTATTCAATTGCTTAAAGGGGAAAAACTGAAGGTCAGCAATGCCAATTTGCGACAGATTTATGCCTTGATTGACGAATATCGGTAAACTATAAAAAATCTTGAGTAATTACTCAGTCTATGCCACAGTAAGGCAAAATAATTCGTTGTTGCAAGGATTCTGCAACTTTAGAAGAAAAAGAAAGAGATAAAAATTAAGGAGAAGGTTATGCTCAAGAAGAGCATAGGCATAGCTTTGCTATGTATAGCGGGGCAGGCATATAGTGCAGATATTATTGTAACTACTACAGAAGATATTGAAAAAGATGACAAGGAATGTTCACTTCGAGAAGCGATTGAATATGTTAATCGTGGCTTAGCCAAAGCCGGTTTTATGGGGTGCGGCGGGGAAAACTCATCCAGTACTATTATTTTAAAAGAAAAAAATACCTATGTGCTAAACAAGCATATTGCGATTAAAAAATCTCTTACAATCCGTGCGCTCGCAGAAGTTGATGGGGAATTCAGTACGGAAGAAAAAGCATTAGGCTTACATAATGCTCATATTCAAATGAAAGGGACTGATAACCTATTTAGGGTCAACAGTACAGACACACTGATTCAGTTAAACTTGAAAGAACTGGATCTTGAAGGTTGTGGGAAGGCCAGTTGTACTGAACAAGGCGGCTTGATTTATAATAAAGGACAGTTGATTTTAGAATATAGTCGTCTTTTTAATGCTGCTGCCAACTTGGGTGGCGCAATTTATAATGCTGGAAAGTTTGGCCAGAACCTAACCAGCCGTGTAGAAATTAAAAACAGCCTGATCGAAAATAATAAAGCGCAACGAGGCGCGATCCTGTATAGCGAACTACCGGCATTCCTTATTTCTCAAAGTGTACTTAAAAATAACCAGACACTAGATAATTCAGCGACCAATATTTTTAGTGCTGGACAATTTGCTAACACCAGTAAAGAGCAAAGTATTAGTGGAGAAGTATTAAGTAGCACCATACTCAAAAATAAAGGGATACTCATCAATGTCATGGATGGAATGGGGCTAAATAATCTCACCATGGTTGACAATGAAGATACTGCTTTGCGTATCTATGCCCCGAATGGTAGAGCCTATGTCGCTAACAGCATTATTTTAAGAAATGGCACACAGGATTGCCAAATAATAAATGGTGATAAGGCCTTGTTGCAAAACAATCTTCTAAGCTCATCCTGTGGTTTGGGGGATGCCGTGGCACCGAATCAGTTCTGGAATGATAGGCAACTTTTTGCGGAGTCTTCGGATAAAAGTGAAGGTATGTGTCAAACCCTGAATGAAAATAGTACAGCTATCCTTTGTCCATATAGCGTGCCTAAAGGACAGTTTCTCGGATATATGCGTCCCCGAATTTTATTGAACTATATTCTTGTGAACGAATCACCGATCGTAAATAGAGGCACAGTACTGAATCTGGCAAATCCTACCGTTGCATGTGAGGCTGCTGATCAACGCGGGATCAACCGTTTGATGGATAATTTATTTTGTGATCGTGGAGCTATTGAAATCACGATTCCAACCTCGGGCAGTCTGGTTGGACAAGACCTGTTAAAGGGAGAAATTGCCAAGTTTTCAATTGAACCTTATCTGGGAGATAGTGATTTAATTCCAAAACAGTACTGTAATGCGATTGTGGGGCAGAATCCTGATGATCAATCTTGGCAAGATGGCTGTTTGAAAATCATACCAACCACAACAGTGGCTAAGGGTAAAACAGTCATCGATATTCATGGCAATGTTGTTTATACCCCGGATTCTACCTGGCATGGGGCAGATATTTTTGAAATGCAAGTGGTGACCTCATCGACACGGTTTAATAAAAGTAAACCTTATTTGACCATTACTACTCAAGTTGTTCAGGCGCCAAAAAATGAAATGGAAGACAAAGCAGTCAAAACGTCAGGCGGCTCATGGGGGGTGGTGGACTGTTGATATTACTCGGCTTAATGGGTTTACGCCGTAAACTAAAAGATTAAGGAAAAATCATGAAAAATTATAAAAAAGGACTGCTTGCGGCCATGATTTTATCTGCCATGAGTTTGATGGCAGCCGAAGATAAAACAATATATGTCACTACTTTTGTCGATGAAGACGGCGAGAATAATGAAGCCTGTTCTTTACGAGAAGCAATTAAAACTGCAAAACTGGATAAATCTTATGGTGGCTGTAACGTAGGACGTACGCTTCGACTGGACGGTTCGGCCCCAGATGTAATTCAGCTTGAAGCAGGTGAGTACAAACTGGATCGAGAGCTTATCGTAGAGTCTGCCCTCAAAATTTATGGAAAAACACCATTTAGCTATACCCGTCGTAGTCCGATTACGAATTTATACCCAACTCGAGAAGCTTTAAAAACTACAATTTCAGGCCAGAAAAAAACCCGATTATTTAATAGTATGGCCAGTCAGTCTAGCTTGGAGATTCATCATCTGATTTTAAAAGATGGCTATGCAGCAATAAATGGATTGGATAAAGGCAATGGTGGTACTTTCTATGTAGCGGGACCTCTAAGCATTAATACCAGTGAAATAGTGAATTCCCGAGCAGCCGCAGAAGGGGG
Source organism: Acinetobacter sp. 226 (assembly GCF_048147925.1). NCBI lineage: Bacteria > Pseudomonadati > Pseudomonadota > Gammaproteobacteria > Moraxellales > Moraxellaceae > Acinetobacter > Acinetobacter sp. 226. Next base: position 9,937 of record NZ_JAYWYX010000010.1, read on the forward strand.
AGCTATTTATAGTGTGGCAATGAATACAGAAAAAAATATTACCATTCAGGATTCTTTGATTCACCAAAATCAGGCGAATTCATATGGTAGTGTTCTGGCGATGGACTGTCAGGCAAATTTAGGTGCGACTCAAACCAATGTGAAAATCAATTCTAGTAGTATTACTCGAAACGGTTCAAGTCTTACGAACAGTATTCTTGATTTTTGTGGCTATGCGACAGTAGAAATGGTGAACTCAACTATTGCGAAAAATACTGCGAGTGCCACTGGACATATTGTGCGTATGACGAATCAGGTTAATCGTCCGCTCAGTGCCTTTTCCAGTTTAACAGCCGCGAGTAATACCATTGTCGAAAATACAGCCAAATCTACGCTATTTTATGACAATGTAGGCTCTAAAGTTTTTGGGTTTAATGTCCTGGCATTCAATCAGGGCTTATCTTGCGAATATGGCTTGAATCAGGGGAATCCAACCAAAGAACAACAAGTCAAATTTTACACAACACAAAATGCAATTCAAAGCACTGGCCCTTCGCGTTGTGTACTACCTCCCTTAGAAGAAAATGCCACTTCAAATAATCTGGATGTCTCGAGTAGTACGTTCAGCAGTTTATTAACCGATTATCTTGAGCCTGCGATTGATAATCGCTATTTGGGGCTGTATTACCCGCGGGATAATAAGACGGCAACAGATTTGGTAGATATTGGTGAAAGTGGCTGTATCGAACAAGACCAGCGTGGTGTTGATCGTGTGATTGGTTCCACATTAACATTTGATCCAGATGCAAAAAATACCTGTGAGATCGGCTCAGTTGAAATCCGACGTTTAACGGCCGCAGATATTACCGATTTGAAAAATACAAATTTGGTGGGACTTAATGATTTTTATCAAACAAATATAGATGATATTAAGAAAATTATTGCAGATAAAAATACACCGACAGATGAGTTGCCCGGATTAAAGGAAGAATTAAAAGAGTACGAAGACCTGCTTAAATATACCAAGCAATATCAGAAATACCGTGCAATTTATATCAATCCATTTGTTTTGGCTATGCCGCAGGAAACCTTATCTGGCAATATCATTCAAACTAAAATATTTAACTCAAAAAATTATGATATTAGTGTGAGAGCTCTGGGTGTAGGTAAATTAACTGGTACTGGTAATTCGGCCAGTGTAGAGGGAAACCCAAATGATCCAAATCTTAAGTGTGAATGGAAACCAGATTTGAACCGGATCATGATGTATCGTACTGATGCTAAGGACACCAGCTCGGTGGATATGGAGTTCTGTAATTATACTCTTAAAGACCGAGCAACGGGTGCGAGCAGTACAGGTCTTTTAAGAGCAGCTTTTACCAATATTGCACCTATTGTAAAGAATGATGAATACCAGATTAGCCCAGAGAATAATCTTACGGTGACTGTAAATCCGCTTGAAAATGATAGTGATGACGGGGACGGACCATTACCATCAGGAAAGTCGGCTTTTTATCATGATAAAGATGGTAAAGAGATTCCGATTCGTATTCTCAAGCTTCCTGCAGGAGTTTCACTTAAAGCTGAGCGACAAGGAGCTTGTCCGGATCCCTATCAGAACCAGACTTGTTATGGTGGAAAGCTGACATTTAGCGTGAGGAATAACTTAAGCCAGGCAAATTACAGCATGGAGTATGCAATTTTTGACGCAGATGCAAAAATCTCAGAAACAGCCACGATCTTGTTACGTAATACAGTTAAAAATACCAATACTTCCTCCAGTGGTGGGGGAGCAAGCGGTATTTGGGCGCTACTGGGATTATTGGGACTGGCAGCTTATCGTCGTTTAAGAAAATAAAATACGATTGAAGTTATAAAAAAGCCTCTATTCTATATGGAGGCTTTTTTTATCTATATCGCTTAATGTGAGGGAGGTTGTTGAGTCACTTGCTGATATTTGAGAATGTATTCTTCCCGAATGGCGAGACGCTCTTCCGGTGTCGCTTTTTGCATACGTGTACCCAGTTCCTTACGCTCTTGGCTGCTCATCATTTGCCAAGTTTCACGCATTTTTTGTTTTTCTGCATCAGGAAGTTGGGTAAACCAGTCCATACGCTGCTGTAAGCTGACACGTTGTTGTTCTGGGATTTCTTTTAGGGATTGATAACGTTTAATGAGTGCCAGTTGTTCGGCATCAGAAAGATTATCCCAAGTATCGGTAACTTGGGAATTAGCATCTTTGGAAAATAGCCAAAAACGTTCAAATCCTGCAAAGCTAGTTTGTAGAAAGCCGAGTGCACAAAAAACAATTGCCAACTTTTTAGCTGCCATGTGGAACTTTGTCCTCACCTAAAACCATTAACATTTCTAAATCTTCAAGCATTTGCGGAGACAGTTTTGGTACTGAAACCATTTGAGTTTGCGGCTCGTTGTGGTCCGAAAGATTCGGTAACACTACCACGCCTGCAATCGCAGCTGCCAACGCAAATCCGGACATTTTTAGAAAGGCAAAGCGTGAATGTTTTGCATCCTGAATTTCTTCAAGAACATGATGCATGACCACAGGTTTATCTTTATGTTGCTGTGCCAGCCCGTCAAGTTTGGAAGTTACTTGTTTTAAGAAATCATCTTGATTCATTCTGATGACCCTCCCAGATATGGATTTAAATGTGCTAAAGAGGCACGTAAGCCTTGAATGGCACGGTGATAATGGGTTTTTACACTGCCTTCGGTGCAGTTCATAATTTGTGCGGTGGTATGGGTGTCGAATCCTTCCCAGGCTCTTAGCATAAATGCCTGTTGCTGACGCACTGGCAATTTTGCAATCGCTTCCTGGATTTCTTCAGCAGTCACTGCCTGATCGAGAAATTCCAGAGGTGTAGGTGTTGATTCATCGACAACATCATCAAATTCAATTTCGTCATCATCGAGGCTGACTTTTTTGAAAAATGAAAACATTTGACCACGTCGTGCTTCTTTGCGACGCCAGTCCTGTAACTTGTTGTTCAGGATCGTATAAAAAAGCGGATACCATTCTTCAGTCGTCTTTTCTGCATAGGATTTATGCAAGGAAATGAAGGCTTCCTGAACCAGATCCATGGCAATACCATGCTGACCTTGGGTTGCACTTTCCATCATCACCAAAGCCCGTCCCGTCACATCCTGCATGAAATTCTTCAGACGTGCTTCGGCCGTACTCTTTAGAATACTTACATCCTGTGACTGCAACTGTTTTGGTGCTAAATCCATAGAGATGGAAAATCCTGTCATTGGACACCCACCATTATTCCCAAGTTCATGATCACATAACGTTGGGAGTAACGGTTTGGTTGACAATTAAGTTTATTATTTTTGTAGTTTAATCTATTTTATACACGGGCAGGGTCGTATTAAAACACTGTAACCTAAATCCCTAATTAGATACGTTGACGAACCATTTCAAAGAAGCAGATCGAACCTGCAACAGCGACATTAAGCGATTCCTGGCCCCCTGGTTGCGGAATCGTCACAGCTTCAGCATGCTGCATGGCATAATCCGATACACCTTGACCTTCATTACCCAGGATCCACACACAAGGTTTACGTAAGTCTTTTGAATACAGGCTTTCAGCGCGATGTGAGCTGGTTACATAAACCGGGATCTGAAATTGCTCAAGAATTTGTTCGAGGGCAATATTTTCAAAAGTTTGCAGTGTGAAGTGCGCACCCATGCCGGCACGTAAGACTCTTGGAGACCAGAGAGACGCAGAGCCTTTGGTACAAACAATCTGTTCAATACCGGCTGCTGCTGCAGAACGAAGCAGAGTTCCAACATTTCCTGGATCCTGTACATTTTCCAGAATCAAGGTATCTGCCTTGAAATCAAGAGCGTAGTTTGCTGTGGGTAGAGTCACCACAGCCAAACAGGCCAATGATGTTCCTAAAGTACTTAAATCTTTGTACAAGGATTCGCCCAGAACAAAGACTGTACCTGTATATTTTGCAAGAATTTTCTCGAAATCAGGGTGGGAAAGTGCTTGTTCAGTGGTGAAAATCGAATCAATTTTACGGTTTTCATGCAGCCAGGCGAGAGACAGATGTGTACCTTCCAGGACAGTCTGGCCCTGTTTTTTACGATAGGTATTCTGTTCAATCAAACCACGTAAGTGTTTAATCTTCGGGTTGTCTTTAGAGTCAAGAAAAAAAGTTGCCATGGGAGATATAATCCACGGCAGCCGATTCAATATCAGCCGCCGCTATAAAAAATTAGTTGTGGTAGCTGGTCACAAGATCAACTTCGTTTTTAGAACCAATGATCACAGGAACACGCTGATGTAAATCAGTCGGTTCGATCTCAAGAATACGCACGCGACCTGTAGTTGATGCACCGCCAGCCTGTTCCATCAGCATACTCATTGGGTTAGCTTCATACATTAAACGCAGACGGCCTGCTTTAGCCGGATCTTTAAGATCATATGGATACATGAAGATACCGCTACGGCAAAGAATACGGTGAATATCGCCCACCATACAGGCAACCCAGCGCATATTGAAGTCTTTTTCACGAGGACCGGTTTTACCAGCTAACAATTCATCAATATAACGCTGTACTGGTGCTTCCCAATGACGTTGATTCGACGCATTGATCGCATATTCTTTGGTATCTGCAGCAACCTGAATACCTTCAGAAGTCAGCAGGAATTCTTTGGTTTCAGGATCAAAGGTAAAGAACACTACGCCTGCACCTACTGTTAATGCCAGCATGGTAGATGGACCATAAAGCACATAACCGGCAGCCACTTGGTTTACACCAGCCTGCATGAAATCTTCTGCCTGAGTCACAGCATTTTTCGCAGGAAGAATCGAGAAAATAGTGCCGACACACATATTGATGTCGATATTGCTAGAGCCGTCTAGTGGATCGAACAATACCAGAAACTGGCCATTTTCTTGTGCCGGGGTGAATTCATCCAGTTCTTCTGAGGCTAGACCGCCCACATCTGGATGTTGCTGCAGGGCATCAATCAGATAATCATTAGAAATGACATCCAGTTTCTTTTGCTCTTCGCCTTGAACGTTTTCATGCTGTGCACTTCCCAATACACCAGCCAAAGCACCTTTTTGCAATAACTGATCGATATCTTTGCAAGTATTTGCAATCGTTTCAATAACTTGTGAAAGTTCTGGGGTGAGGTTTCCGCTTTGTTGTTGTAGAAACTGGGATAAAGTGCGGTATGACATAGGGGGGAAACTCCAAGACTTAAAATCGGGAAAAAATGATCAAAACGATATGCGGCTATATTTTAGATGAGAACGTCTGAAAAGGACAATTAAACTGGGTTATTTGTTGTGATTTTGCCCTTGCAACTCCTGTGGAAAGTGCTATGTTGAATGCAATGGAACAGTAAAAATAGGAGCACAGAGATGACAACATTGAAGTTTGATGCGACTCCAACCCCAAGTGAAGCAATTAATCTCGATGAAATTTCTGAAGACAAGATGAAAGAAGCGTGGAAGGATTACGAATCTAAACCTGAATACAAGAAATTCAATAAACACGACATGATTGAGTCGATGCAAGCTCATGAGGAAGGTGAGGAGAAGGAATAGATTATTCCTTGCACTTTCAAAATTTGCTCATAAAAAAGCACTCAAATGAGTGCTTTTTTATGAGCAAATTATTGTTGAAGCAATTATTTATTTCAACAATGGTGGAACTGCTTCATAATTGATTTCTACACGGCGATTTTCTTTCCACGCGTTTTCATCGTGGCCCGGGTTAATCGGCATTTCTTTACCATAGCTGACAGCTTCCAGCTGACCTGCATTGACCCCTGAAGTGGTCAGGAAACTTTCAACTGCTTTAGCACGACGTTCGCCAAGTGCCATGTTGTATTCGCGTGTACCACGTTCATCCGTATGACCAGTTAAGGCTACCCGTGAATTGGCATTGGCCATCAGGAACTGGGCATGTGCCTGCAAAGTACGAATATCATCATTGCTCAATTCGCTACTGTCATAGTCAAAATGAACCACACGTTTTGCCAGATAGGCCTTATTTTCTGCAGTAACACCTTTGGCTGATGCGCCCGCCAGGTTTTGTGCATTTAATGCTGCATCTTCGCTCAGACCCTGAGTGTTAACCGTAGTCGTACCGGTCGTATCCAGATTACCCGTCTGAACTTCAGCAGCAGGTTTACGGCTGGCGCAACCTGTCATGACCACAGCGGCTGCAAGCAAAGGCAATGCAAATAATTTTACTTTGTTCATTCTTCATCTCCATGAAGTTGATTATGGGTTAAAGCGGTTTTAAGTATTCAACTATTATTTTGGTGCCCAAGCGGGTTCACGAACTTCACCAGTTTCGCTTGGCAGATTCATACGGAAACGACCATCTAACGACATAATGGATAATAATCCACGATTACCTTCGCGTGTGGCATAGACCACCATCTGACCATTTGGCGAGAAGCTTGGTGATTCATCCAGGCTGGTCGGAGTCAGGATGTTGGTCACACCTGAGCTAATATCCTGTACGGCCACTTTATAATTACTGCCACTTGGGCGATGAACCAGTGCAAGTTTCTTGCCATCTGCGCTTAGAGTCGCACGGGCATTGAAGGCACCGCGGAACGTCAAACGTTTGGTACTTTCACCATTAAAATCATAACGGTAGATCTGTGGAGAACCACCACGATCTGACGTAAAAATAAAGGATTTGCCATCTGGTGAATAACGCGCTTCGGTATCAATGGCACTGTCATTGGTCATGCGTTTTAACTGGCGTGTCTCCAGATTCATCTGGTAGATCTCCGGGTTGCCGTGCATGGAAGCAGTAAACAGCATGCTCTTGCCATCTGGCGAGAAACTCGGTGCGCCGTTTAAGCCACGGAAACTGGCCAGCTTTTCACGTTGACCGGTCGCCAGATCCTGTACATAAATGGCTGGACGTTTGGTTTCAAAAGATACATAGGCAATCTTTTTCGCATCCGGTGTCCAGGCTGGTGATAAAATCGGATCACGGGAAGTCAAAATTGTTTTTGGCTGTTCACCATCCGTATCGGCAATCTGTAGGGTATAACGTTGCTCAGGGGTTGCCGGGTTACGCAGCACATAAGCAATCCGACCGCTAAAATCTCCAGGAATACCGGTTAATGCCTGATAAATGGCATCACTGATCATATGCGCTGCCTGACGGGTGCGCGAAGCCGGCACAGTCAACAGTTCATTGAGCAGATACTGTCTTTTTTCCACATCATACAGTTGATACTGAATACTAAAAGAGCCATCGGGATTGGTCTTGGAAGAACCGGTCACTACATAGGGAACACCTGCGCTTGCCCATGCTTCTGCATTCGGAGTATTCATTGCGGCAGTAGCAGGCAGATTTTTTGAAGCGCTGGTAAATCTGCCAGAACGATTCAGGTCATTTTCTACAATAGGGTAAATACTCTGGTCCTGGCTAAAAGGCACAATGGCAATTTTCGGCGCAGCTTCCGGCGCTTTGGTAATTTCCAGATGTAGCTGAGCCTGTGACTGGGTAGTAATGATTATGCCCAAGCTGGTTAGGACTGCAAGGCAGAGCAGGTGTTTGCGAGTTTTTTCCATCATTCGTTATTTACTCAAATCAACGGAGTTATTCTATAAGTGATCGGGCTACATCATCGCATGAATTGATACGAACAAAACCCAGAATTTCTCACTCAACTGTTATGACACTATGAAAAGTGAATATTGTTTAAGCTATTTCAATTGAAGTTTAACTTAAAAAATCAGCCATAACACCTGTTCTTGATGACGGCTGGTTTTTTTATTGAGCTGTAAAGGTTGAAGTAAAACTTCGTGCTTCACGGCGGGCATCCGGATCGGAAGGCATTGGATAAGGAGCAGCAGCACGTACTGCAGCTTCTACACTGGCTTTCATGTCCGGGTCACTCGAATTCACGATGACAGAAACCACAGAACCATTATCGCTTAGGGTGACACGAGCAGTCGCTTTCTGACCTGAAGAACCTACTGGCGTATCCCAGGCACGTTTGATTTTATTTTCAAAATCACGTTTTGCGGTGGATGCAATCCGTTTCGATTCCGCTTTTTTCTGTGCCGCTTCTTCAGCAGCCTGTTTGGCAGCGGATGCTTTGGCCTCTGCATCTGCCTTGGCTCGCGCATCGGCATCCGCTTTAGCTTTGGCTTCTGCATCTGCCTTACGTTTAGCGTCTGCGTCGGCTTTAGCTTTTGCAGCGGTATCCGATTTGGCCTTCGCATCAGTCTCTGCCTTACGTTTGGCATCCGCGTCAGCTTTGGCTTTAGCTGCTGCATCGGCTTTGGCTTTCGCATCAGCGTCCGCTTTGCGTTTCGCCTCTGCATCATTTTTAGCCTTAGCTGCCGCGTCAGCTTTGACTTTTGCCGCTGCATCGGCTTTAGCTTTAGCGGCTGCATCCGCTTTGGCTTTTGCATCAGCATCTGCTTTACGTTTCGCTGCTGCATCATTATTGGCTTTTGCTGCAGCATCGGCCTTACGTTTGGCCTCAGCCTCTGCTTTGGCTTTCGATGCAGCCTCTGCTTTTTGCTTGGCAGCTAAATCGGCTTTTTTCTGTGCTTCCAGTTTGGCTTTTTGTGCAGCATCGGCTTTGCGCTGTGCATCCAGTTCAGCTTGGCGTGCAGCTTCGGCTTCCGCCTTGGATTTTTGCGCTGCCTCTGCTTTAGCTTTGGCTGCTGCCTGTTCAGCGGCTTGGGCACGTTTTGCTGCTTCAGCTGCTTGCTGCGCAGCCTTGGCTTGTGCTGCCTCTGCCGCTTTCAGTTCCTGCTGGGCTTTTTGTGTATCGACTTTTGGCGCAGGTGGAGTCACAGGTACAGCAGGGGCTGCAGTTGGAATGACAGGAGCGGGTTCTATACTGGGTTCTGCCGTTTGAGTGATTTCTTCTGCAACATTGTTATGGACAGTCTCCTCAAATTCAGTTTCTTCACGAGTGACCGGCTTGAGGTCCTCTGGCTTGATCAGAACAGTTTTAATCTGTTTCGGTGGTTCAGGGGGTTTACTCATCCCTAGAAAAAGCAGGCCCACCAAAGCCACTGCATGGATGCCGAGCGTAAATCCAATCGCAATTGCTTTTTTTTGAAAGGGAGGTTTCTGATAATTTTTCATACTTTATTCTAGGGGTTTGGTCAGTAAACCGACCTGAGAAAGGCCAGCATCTTGCAGGCTCGACATCAAGGCCATGACCTCACCATAAGGACGGGTATTATGGCCATTGATCACGACATTCAGCACCTTGTTTTCATTTTGTGCCTGGGTTTGTGCATCAACAAGCGTACGGGTTAATTCTTCCAGTGTGACCGGACCAGTCGCCTGATTTTTATATTCTAGATAATATGAACCATCTTCTTTGAGTGTGACAATTGTCGGCGCATCCTTGGATTCGATCGGCAAACCGTTGGCCTGAGGCAAATCGACCTTGATGCCGCTGGTAATCATCGGGGCCGTGACCATAAAGATCACCAGAAGTACCAACATGACATCGATATACGGCACCACATTCATGTCACTTTTCAGTGGCTTTTTAATACGCTGAAAGCGTCCTGAACCTTGAATCGCCATTAGTCTTTGTCCTGAGTTACGCCCACAGACTGACGTTGCAATAGCGCTACCATTTCTTCGGCAAACAGCGCACGGTCAGAGTAGACCGTTTCACCTTTGGCCGTAAAATGGTTGAAAGCCAATACCGCTGGAATAGCTGCGAACAGACCGATCGCTGTTGCAATTAGTGCTTCGGCAATACCGGGTGCGACTGTGGCTAGCGTTACCTGATCGACATCTGCCAGGCCAATAAAGGCATTCATAATGCCCCAGACTGTACCGAACAGACCGACATAAGGCGCGACCGAACCAATACTCGCCAATGCGCCCAGACCTTGTTCCAGATGACCTTGGTCACGGCTTAAACCGACACGCAGAATACGTTCTGTTCCTTCAATCGACTGGGCAGTTGGCGCATGGCGTTTTTTCAGTTTCAGGAATTCGCCCAGACCCTGATAGAAAATATCTTCAAGGCCGGTACGTTTAGAATTAAGTTGTGCATTGTTATACAGAGTATTCAGTTCAGCACCAGACCAGAAGATTTTCTGGAAATGTTCATCATCGGTCTGGGCTTTTTTATAACTCATGTAGAGCCTGGCAATCAGATACCAGCTATATATTGAGGCTAACAGCAGAGAAAGCATCACCAGTTGTACGACAGGGCTTGCTTGTAAAATAAGATCTGAAACTTGAAGAGATGATTCTAACTGAGTCGCCATAGTTGTTACGTGTGCCAATAAATTTTTTTAGTCTTGTTCCAATTCTTTTTGAATTAGTTCGCGGATTTCATCCGGGAGTCGACGTGGTCGCATCTCTGCACTGATACATGCCAACTCAACCTCACCTGATGCAAGCATGATTTCACCACGATAAATATTTTGTTGCAATACAAATGATGAAGCTTTACATGAAATAACACGTGCTGTAACAGTAATTAAGTCATCCATCAGGATCGGACGCATATATTTAACATTAATTTTATGCACCACAAAGTTGTAGTCTGTCTGATGCCAGTAATGGCTCACTCCAGCGGCACGTAACCATTCGGTACGGGTACGTTCCATATAGCGAATATGATTGGCGTGATAGACAATGCCACCCGCATCAGTATCTTCAATATAAACGCGGATATTGAATTCAAAGTGATTCGCCATAGTTTTGTTCCATGCAGATTTTCGAAATTTTTGCTTGTTTTTTTAGATGCAGGAGGAGGCTTAGAATTTGCCGGATTCCTGCCAAAAGTCAAGCAATTTAGCGGCTCAAAGTTTAGCATTGTGAGTTTTGAGACCAATGGCACAAGATGTCAAATCTGGATGAAAGTGGGTAAGTTAGGGTAGAGCGCAATTAACAGCTCATTTATGAAACAGCAGCAGATACTAAAATGCGCGAGTCTATTGAGCCGCGCATTTTTTGTAGCAGAGGATTAACTTTTATCTTTCTGTTTCCAGTTGGCCTGAACCTGCTCGGCCACTTTTGGATAGTCCAGAATAAAACGGATATGGCTTTCGACACCGGTTTTCAAGGTCGCATCATCGACAATGAAATTCGGGTTGTGGTTCGGTGCGGCTTTTGCCTGATCCTGATCTGCTGGCGTGGCACCGACAAATACGAAGAGCGATGGCATAAGCTGGCCATAGTAAGCAAAGTCTTCACTGGCGCTGGCATTGTTATCTAAAACATGCAATTTATCTTCACCATGCACGCTCGCCAATGTCGGGCGCATTAATTCAGTCAAGGTTTTATCATTGGTGGTTACCGGTGCATAAGGTGCAATTTCGACTTTCACCTTGACGTCATTGGCAGCGGCATTGTGTTCCAGCATTTTTGGCAAGTCTTTTAAAATGCCCTGACGCACATCTTCACTATTGGAACGGATGGTACCGACCATATTGACCTGATCTGGAATGACGTTACCGGTGGTGCCACCCTGAATACTACCGATACTCACCACCCCCATCCCTTTGGTCAGGTCAGCTTTACGGCTGATCAGACTTTGTAAATTGGTCACCATCTGGGCAGAAGCGTAAATCGGGTCTTTACCTGCCCAAGGCATGGAACCATGTACCTGACTGCCATTGACCTGAATACGTAGATGATCGGCACTATTCAAAATCGCACCATCTTTGTAGAAGATATTGCCACTTGGCATGCCTGCCATTACATGCATCCCGAAAATCACTTCAGGTTTTGGACTGTTCAAGGCACCATCGGCAATCATTTTGCGGGAACCAATCTGATCGCCATGAGTAAAGTTATCAATATCTGCACCACCTTCTTCAGCCGGCTGGAATACAAACACCACTGTACCCGCAATTTTATCTTTATTGGCGGCCAGCACTTTGGCTGCACCCAATAACATGGCGGTATGCGCGTCATGGCCACAGGCATGCATCACATAAGATTCTTTGCCTTGATAAATCGCTTTTTGTTTACTGGCGAAAGGCACGGGTGCAGTTTCTTTAATTGGTAAGGCATCCATATCTGCACGTAAGGCTATCACAGGGCCGGGTTTTGCACCTTTTAATACACCGATTACACCGGTTTTGGCATAGCCTTTACGTACTTCAATACCGTAGGATTTTAATTCTTTTTGGACCAGTTCCGAGGTTTTGAATTCCATGTTGCCCAGTTCAGGATGCTGGTGGATATGCTGGCGTAATTTGATGGTGTGTGCTTCAGCAGCTTGTACAGCATCATCAATCCAGTCGGCCAGGCTGAACTGGCTACAGAAAAGAAGAGGGAGACAAAAGGAGATCTGCTTATACATGTTCATACTTCGGGAGAACCTTAAGAATTTTAAACGGTTAAAGTGATTCTTTAGGATGGCATACTGATCTAAATTCAAGCAAAACCCTCTAAGTATTTTTTGATACTTTAAAGGTATTCTGGATGTTAATAGCTGTTCTCAAAGAGCTTTATTTGCTCTTTTACATTGTAAAGATATGTATCCAAATTGATTTTTTATATTTATAAGGTATGAGACTAATAAAAATAACCACATGAAAAATGATTAGGAAAAAGAAAAAATGATTCCATTTATATCTATAGCCTGGATGAAGTGAAGATTTTTTAACGTCTTAAAATAATTTTGGCATTTAGATTGCATTCACTCTTCCGTAATATTTTTTATGACGGAAATTGAACACATGTTAAAACCTTTGGCTTTATCTCTGGCAGTGGCTTCAAGCTTAAGTTTTATTTCGACAAGCATATGGGCTGAAGACTTTAAAATACTAAAACAGCTGGAAAATAAACCGACATTACTCAAAAGTGGTGAATATAAAGGTCATTATTATGTGCCGAGTACCTTGAATACGATTACGTGGGGTTATCTGCCAAATAAAGATGCAAAACCTGTTTTAACTGTCCCTTCAGGTAGCACAGTTACTTTCGATACAGTTTCACATGAAGGGCTGCTAGAGGATCAGGGCCGTAATGCAGAGAAATATTTCACCTCAAAAGGTGTCAAGCCTGAGCATGTATTGGACGAAGCCAAGCTGATCACGAATTCCAAGTTAAAACATGATTTCCATAAAGATGGACCACACATTATTACCGGGCCTGTCTATGTAGAAGGGGCAATGCCGGGCGATATTCTAAAGGTAGAGATTCTAAAAGTTGAACCGCGTGTGCCTTATGGCGTGATTTCAAACCGTCATGGCAAAGGAACCTTACCCGAATTTCCGAAACGTCAGAAACATGAGCATGCATCTCCAGCCAATCCTGAGGCTTATGGCAACGTGTCCATTTTTACCCCAATTGAGAAAAATGCTGATGGCGTATGGGAAGGCGTTTTAAAAACTGAATCTGGCAAAGCGATACGTTTCCCGCTGAATCCGTTTATGGGCACGATGGGCGTTGCACCAAATACCAGTGAGCCTGTGCACTCTGTGCCGCCATCATTTTATGGCGGGAATATCGACATTAATGAATTAGGAGCAGGGGCTACGGCTTATTATCCTGTACAAGTGCCAGGTGCTTTATTCTATACAGGCGATAGTCACTTTGTACAAGGCGATGGCGAGGTGGCTTTAACTGCCTTGGAAGGATCGGCGCGTGCGACTTTAAAATTCACTTTGCTTAAATCTGGAAAAGACAAAATTCCGGGTGCAGAGATTAAACAGCCTCTGGCTGAAAATGCTGAATTCTGGATCACACCGGGTCTGGATGAAGATTTGGACGAAGCTATGCGTAAATCCACCCGTGAAGCGATTCGTTTTCTGGTCAATGAATATGGCATTTCTGAAGAAATTGCCTATGCCTACTTAAGTGCAGCGACTGATTTTGAAGTGTCTCAAGTGGTCGATCGAACCAAGGGTATTCATGCGATGATTCGTAAAGCGGACTTTAAGGAGTTTAAGGAAGACACAAAATAAGTCTAAATAAAACTTAGAAAAAATAGAGTTGTGCTTTTGCCAACTGATTTAGACATGGTCAGTTGGCTTTTTCTTTTGTAATGATTTGAAAATGTTTAGAATGCGAGGGGTAAATAGTCGATTTAAAACAAGAAGGGTCAATTGTGGCAGTAGAAGAAAAACAAGCAGTCATTTTAGAACAGCCTAAAGATCAGAAAGTATATTTAGATTTACAACATTCGACAGATTGGGTTGTTGCAGCTTCAGTTTTTGTATCGGGTTTAATCAGTCTGTTTGGTTTTATAGTGACGGTTTATGTGGTGAGAAAATCTACAGAAAGTCAAATTAAATCTACTGGGGATTTAATAGAAAGCCAAAGAGATCATTTGGAAAAAGAGTTAGCATTTAAAAATAAACAACTTATAACTCAAAATATTATTCAGTATGCTTCCAAATTTATTAGTGGGCAAACTAATCTCATTATAAAGATAAGGGACTTTGGCGTGTTTTATGGATATGCTGATCAGAAAGACAAGTTAGATAGAGCTTCGCATGTAGGCCAGTTATATCAAGAATTAAGAGGTATCTCAAACCAAGTATTACAAGACTATCATGTCTTAGAATTATTTTTACTGAGTAAAGGTAGAGCTATACCAAATCTAGAAGTGAAAAATAGATTATTTTTTAACTTCTTGTGGAGATATTTGGAGCTTTTATTAGATCAAGTTGGGTCAGAGACAATGTTGAAAAATCAAGATACAACAATAGTAGAAGTGTTAGAACACAGCGAGTTTAAAAATATAGGCCTAGAGCTTAAGAAGGCTTTGGGCGAAGATAACCTTACAATCTACTTAATTTTAAATGAACTTAATAGACAGATGAGTAAGATGATTAAAACTGAAATAAAAAAAGCAGCCTAAGCTGCTTTTTATTTATTTATCTTTAGGCTCAGGCGGCGTCATCCCAAACTGCAAATACGCCATATTGGTGGCAATACGACCACGCGCGGTTCGCATCACATAACCTTGCTGAATCAGATATGGCTCAATGACATCTTCAAGCGTGCCTGAATCTTCCGCCATGGCAGCAGCCAAGGCTTCAACACCGGCAGGACCGCCATTAAAACGCTCAAGCAACATCGACAAGTAACGACGATCGAGTGTGTCTAAACCATCTTTATCGACTTTGAGCATATCTAAAGCACGTTGGGCCATATCCTGATTGATTTCCCCCGTTCCTTTGACCTGAGCGTAATCACGAACTCGACGTAACAATCGGTTAGCAATACGCGGTGTACCTCGTGAGCGACGGGCAATTTCCTTTGCGCCATCTCCAGTCATCGGTACATCCATCAAGTTGGCTGAACGTTTGACAATATGGGTTAAATCTTCAACCGAATAAAACTCTAAACGTTGTACGATTCCGAAACGGTCACGCAGTGGAGAGGTGAGTAGACCAGCACGTGTAGTTGCAGCTACCAAGGTAAATGGCGGTAAATCCAGTTTAATCGAACGGGCTGCAGGGCCTTCACCAATCATGATATCGAGTTGATAATCTTCCATCGCCGGATACAGGATTTCTTCAATCACGGGTGAAAGACGGTGAATCTCGTCAATAAACAGGACATCGCCTTCTTCCAGATTCGTTAGCATGGCTGCTAAATCACCGGCACGTTCTAGTACCGGGCCAGAGGTTGACTTGAGATTGCCCCCCATTTCACGGGCAATAATATTGGCCAATGTCGTTTTACCCAAACCTGGCGGGCCAAAAATCAAGGTGTGATCGAGGGCTTCTTCACGGCCACGGGCTGCACCAATGAAAATCTCCATCTGCTCACGGACCACTGGTTGACCGATGTAGTCATCGAGGGATGTCGGGCGGATGGCACGATCAAAATGATCTTCGGGTTTTTCAGAACCACTGATAAGACGGTCTTGCATATCTATTAACTTAATCTCTTTATCGAAGCTGTTTGATGCTGCGGAAACAGCCTCAAATAATGATTTGTGTTTAGCTGCCATTGAGTCGGCATGCTCTTACTTTTGACTGGGCAAAAGTAACAAAACCCATTTGTTAAACTGATGCTACGTCCTGATCGCACAGTTTAGAAGGCGACATCCATGTCGCTAGGCAGATTCTGATACTGGCATAAATTCTATATCCAGTATCTGTGCTATTACTTATTCATCGACTTTAATGCAGCGCGGATAATATCGCTGGCTTCAGTAAATTCACCTTTGGCAGCATTCACCAGTTTTTGTGCTTCAGCAGGTTTATAGCCCAACGACTGTAATGCTGCTTCCGCTTCAGCCACGGCTGAATTACTCATAAACTGAATTTGTGGTGCAGTTGAATTACTTGGTGCAGCACCTGAAGCCATGGCTTTAAAGCGGTCACGTAATTCAATCATCAGGCGTTCTGCAGTCTTTTTACCCACCCCCGGAACCTTGACCAGAGTATTGATATCTTCATGTTCAACGGTGTGGATCAGCATTTCCACACTTAAAGTGGAAAGGATACCAAGCGCCATTTTCGGACCAACGCCGTTCACCTTTAATAAGGTACGGAAAATGGTTTTTTCTTGCGCATTGATAAAGCCATAAAGTAACTGGGCATCTTCACGAACAGCCAGATGGGTCCACAGGGTAATTTTCTGGCCTTTTTGCAACTGACAGAAAGTGGTTAAAGGGGTGTCAATCTCATAACCTACGCCGTTCACATTTAATAAAACAGTCGGTGCTTCCAGCGCCAGCACTTCCCCAATCAGGCATCCAATCATTTTTTATATACTCAAATTTAATACAGGCATAGTAGTCAGCATTTTTGATAAAGGCAAAACTCTATCAGTTAAAAGCAGTGATTTTGCTGAGATTTTCATCAGGCGCTCGTTCGCATTAGAGTAACCCGGCTTTATTGCCATGCAGTTCCTGCGCCAGATTATAAGCCTGATGATCCGAGAACTTGGAGACAATATCTAGCACCTGCATAATGTTGTCATAATGATCAGCGCTAAACTGCGCACCCGAGCGTTTTAAAATAGCCATTAAACGCTGCTCTTTAAAGCTTAAAGTTTTGTGCGGCGTGGTCAGTGGAATAAAGGCATCCAGAATCGTTTGCAGACTTTGATGCGCGATAATTTCCAGACCGGCTTTTTGCGGATGTTCGAAGATCTTGTCTCGCGCCAGTTCTTTGGCCCGGTTAATGCCAATCTCAATGTCGGCACTACAATAACCCAGCAATGAGCCTTGCAATTGGCCCATCAGAATTTCCTGCTGATGTCGGGCAAAGGCTGTGGTGACTTCATCTACCAGACGTTTCATGACCCGACCACGTAAGGCGGCAATTTTTTGTTGCCAGGTGGTATTAGGCAGATTGATTTCTTCAGGTGTGCCATATTCTCCCAGCAAGTTCAGGAAAACTGGCTCGACTTCGGTGTAACTGAGCATATTCAGGCTAATACCATCTTCCAGATCAATCAGGGCATAGCAGATATCATCCGCAGCTTCTAGAAGATAGGTCAGCGGATGACGACAATAATGATATTCACCAAGCTGGATTAATCCTAGCTGTTCAGCAATTTCCTGCAAAATCTCTTTTTCAGACTGGTAACAACCAAATTTAGGACGTCGGCTGGCAGGGGTGTTGCCAGTCGGGTCAATCGCCTCAGAGAGCCACGGATATTTAAGATAGGCACCGAGCGTGGCATAGGTCAGGCGCATGCCGCCATCATAAGGATGGTAATCGATCTTGGTCAGCAGGCGCAGGCCTTGGGCATTGCCTTCAAACTGGCGTACATCGGCTTCCTGTTCAGGACTCAAATCTTTTAAAAAGTCGGTATGAGATGCATCGTCAAACCATTCCCGAATGGCGTATTCACCGGCATGCCCAAAAGGTGGATTACCGATATCATGTGCCAGACAGGCGGCCTGAATGATGGCACCGACATCAGCCGGAGAAATCCAGGCAGGTAAATTATCTTTGATTTTCTCTGCAGCCAGCATACCGAGTGAACGGCCAATACAGGAGACTTCTAGCGAATGGGTCAAACGGGTATGAATACCATCATGCTGGGTCAGTGGATGGACTTGGGTTTTGCGGTTTAATTGCCGGAAGCTTTGCGAAAAAATAATACGGTCATAATCTTTATGAAACGGGCTGCGTGCCAGTTCAGTGCTCTGCTTTTTACTACCAATCCGAACTGTCGAAAGCAGTTCTAACCAACGCATTTGAGTCATTTATCATTATTCAGTGATCCACTATTTGCATCATGCCAAAAAACTGGTTCGGGCACTAGGGCAGTGCGACATGAATTGTCATGCTGCATATGGTTATTTTAGCCAGCTGTAAAAGACTGAGAATTAAAAATTGAAACTATCAAATGAACAATAAAAAAGCAGGCTATTAAACCTGCTTTTTATACGGTAAAGAATCAGATTAGCTCTTTACCATTCTTCTTGGCCTGTTGTGTGTCTTTATAGACATTCAGGCAAATCGTGAACAGGACCAGGCTTGCCACCAATGGCCAAAAAAGTACATATAGGGTCAATAATTGACTTGTCATCTGAACTCT
This sequence comes from Acinetobacter sp. 226, assembly GCF_048147925.1. Taxonomy (NCBI): domain Bacteria; kingdom Pseudomonadati; phylum Pseudomonadota; class Gammaproteobacteria; order Moraxellales; family Moraxellaceae; genus Acinetobacter; species Acinetobacter sp. 226. Next base: position 28,397 of record NZ_JAYWYX010000010.1, read on the forward strand.
CCTTATTTACTTTTCTCAGATAGCTGGTGAAATTCAATCACCATCTTATTGATTTGTTTAAAATCAAATCGTTCTTTACTGTAGACCAGCGTCAACACAGTACATACCAGCGCACTACTGCCATACGCTGTCAGTGAGCTTAACAAGGTGCCGTATTCACGCAGAAAACCGATGGTCCATGGCATGAAGCCAATACTGGCCAATATGCCAACGACCAGACCCACTTTCTTGCCAAAGAAACCAAAGGTCATCAGACCCAGCACTACACCAATCCCTAGGGTCGCAACGAGTTCAAAGCCAAGTGCGATCATTCCCTGAATCGGAAGCCATTCAAAACGTACAATCAGAAAGCTGAAAAATGCGAGGCCCACTGACCAGTTAAAGGCCCGGGCATTCACCTTGTCCCAATACAGGCTGACAATCACAGGGAATACAATAGAGCCCCAAAGCGCACCCACAAAAATCAGCATCGATAAAATGTCAAACTTCAAGGTGGCAATCAAAATTCCAAGCATGGTGGCAACGATCATGGTCATACGGCCAATAAATAGCATTTTCTTTGGATCAGGGCGGTTTTTCGCAATCTGTTTGCCATAAATGTCCGTCATGACAATCGCAGACAGAGCAGACAGATCCGAGTCAGCGGTAGAAGACAGGGCTCCAATCACCATGATGAATAACAGCGCGACCATAAATGGCGAAAGATAAGTCGCTGCCATTTGTGGAATCAGGTTATTCAGGTTGCCATCAATGGGTTGAATACCTGCAAATAGTGCCAGTAATCCAAGCATGCCTAGACCAATGACAATTGCAGCATAACCAATGGTTGCAGTGATAAAACTCGGTTTGATCAGGTCTTCACGGACTGCAAACAGGCGCTGGGCAATGGTCTGATTACCAATCGCATAGGCCAATACGGCAACAAAAAATGGTGCGCCTTGTTCCAAAAAGGCTGTTTTAGAGAAAAAATCCAGCTGTTCCGGTTGCAGGTGATGAATTCCGCTTTGAAACAGGGATGGCCCACCTAAGGTAAAGAATAAGGTTGGAATAATAATCACAGCCGCGACAATCATTGCCACCAGTTGACCAAAATCGGTAAAGACTGAGGAACGGAACCCCGACCAGAGGGTATAGGACAGTACACCGATACCAGTAATCAGCACGCCATGGATAAAGCTTAAAGGAGATAAAATTTCAACCAGTGCCCCGGCAGCGGTAAAGTTCACCATCAGGCTGATCACGCTACCCACAATATTGGAACCTGCCAGAATCATCTGACTTTGATTGCCATGCCGGGCATGCATGATTTCTGCCAAAGTATGTGCATTAGGTGCCAGTTCACGAAAGCGCTTGCCAAAGGGATAGATAAATAAAATCATCAGCGCACCCCACAAACCATAGTGGAGGGCACCAGACACGCCGTATGTATATCCGGATGAAGCTGCTGCATAAAACGAGGCAGCCCAGATCCAGGTGGCGGTCATACTGGCAGCAGACATTCCAAATCCGATGGAGCCATTCGAAACCATGTAGCCATCGACATTTTCATTTTTCTGTTTAATGCGTAACGATAGTAGAAAGGTGATGCCATAGAAAAGCACCATCAATAGTACAGTTGCTGTACTAGTGAACTGAAACATACATACTCCTTAAGCGGGTCACCTTTTGTTTTTGAAAGTTAAATCATTGGTGACAGATTAAGGCTCTAAAATAGACAGAGCAGTGAAGCTATAGAACATCAAAAAGTGAGTGTCCGAATATAGAATTTATATTCATCTCTACAGCAGAAAGGAAAAACCATTGCCAGGCCCGGAATTTGGACGTTTTCTCAGCAATGGAGCAAGAGCCTAACATAAAATCATCAAATTTACTGATGAAGTATCTATTTTGTAAGATTTCTGGCTGATATAGAGATGTAAGCTCGTTACTCTTACCTTTGAATAAAAAAATATTTTTTTGTCATTTTTTTAGCAATTACAAATATTTATTTTAAAATTTTTGAGTTAAATAAAAACTGAGAATACGGATTAAATAAAAAAGGTAACAAAATTTTATTATTAATCATTTCTTCATTATTTTTTTAGATAGTCCTCATAATTACTGGTAAATTTTTTCATAAATACGAGTGGTGTTTTGCTATTTATATTGTGCTTTTTACGCATAATAGAACTAATGAATAAGTGATGAAATTTCAAAATATTGGATATGATGGGGTAATTTTATCGATATAATCTTTGGTCTTTTAGATCAGTAAATTTTACTTAATTATGATCTAAGAAGATAAACATCAAATATGAAAAAATAAAAGGATCAAATAAGGAATTTTATTTTTATTCTTTTAGAAGATGAGAATAGATGTTCGGTTTTTGTTCTGAAGATTATATTAAATTAAAATACCACTCAGTATTAATTATTCGTTTATAGAGGGTGGTAATTTGCCTCTAGTGCCCTAATGGAGGAGATGGGCAGAGAACTGTTCCTTGTAGTGCAGAACGGCAGAAGACCTTTAACCAATTTTCTAATCTTGAGGGTGAAAGGTGAGAGTCAATCAAAATAATTAAAAACAGCGTGCAAAAATAGAACTTCATGAAAAACCTGGTTCTTAAGTATTTTATTCTGTTTTATACAGGAGTTTTGGCAAGTTATAGCCATACAATCTGAACAAGAATTTGTCATGATTGTTGTTGAAAAATAATACAATTTTTATATATAAAATTATTCTGAACTGGTTTTGATTTTTCTTTAAAAAAATGTGATAACCTGTGCGACTACATTCAATTTTCCTGACTGAAAATAAACAAAATTTTTTAAAAGTCCAGGGTATTTCAGCTATAGTTTTCTGATTTGGCATCTAGCCGATTTCCTTATTTCACAGTAGAATATGCGCTCTCTCAAGTCACATTGTGGCATGGTTGTTCAGACCATCCCGTGGAGCCAAAATCAGCATGTTTATCGTTGCCGGTGCACCCGCACATTCTTCTTTTAAGAAAACTCAACTATTATCGCGTTTGACGTCAATTAGTTCTGTTCAATCAATTGAAAGTCAATGGGTCTACCTCTTTGACCAAGCGCTCAGCGAGCAACAACAGCAATCAGCTTTACAGCTTCTCAACGATGGTCAATCTTTTGAATTGCACCAGGCTGCAAGTGATGAAATCCAGATTTTAGTCACACCGCGCGTCGGCACCATCTCTCCTTGGTCCTCTAAAGCAACGGATATTTTCAAAAACTGTAATACGCCGGTTCATCGTTTAGAACGCGGCGTTTTATTTACTTTGAAAGGCACAAAAGAGCTTTCCAAAGAGGCTCTACAGGTACTGCACGACCGTATGACTGAAAGCGTATTCAACGCGATTGAAGATGCAGCGGTATTATTTGTGGAAACGGCGCCAAAACCATTGAACTCCATTGATATTCTGGGGGAAGGTAAAGAGGCGCTGGTAAAAGCCAATAATGAATTTGGTTTCGCATTATCAATGGATGAAATTGATTACCTGACTGAAGCTTTCATCAAGCTGGGTCGTAATCCGAATGACATTGAACTGATGATGTTTGCACAAGCCAACTCTGAGCATTGCCGTCATAAAATCTTCGGTTCAGAATGGACGATTGATGGTGAAGTTCAGCCATTGTCATTGTTCCAGATGATCAAGAATACGTATAAAGAGTCACCAACAGACGTATTGTCAGCTTATAAAGACAACGCTTCAGTGATTGTGGGTTTTGATACGCAACGTTTCTATCCAACCCTGGAAAATAGTGGACAACACGTTTATAAGTACAAGAGTCAGGCTGCACATATCCTGATGAAGGTAGAGACGCATAATCACCCGACTGCGATTGCACCATTTGCCGGTGCTGCGACAGGTTCAGGCGGTGAAATCCGTGATGAAGGCGCAACTGGTCGGGGTGGTAAACCAAAAGCAGGTTTAACAGGTTTCACTGTTTCTAACCTGAATATTCCAGGCTTTGAACAGCCTTGGGAAGAAAACTACGGCAAACCATCTCGTATGGCATCTCCACTTCAAATTATGATTGAAGGCCCATTGGGTGGTGCAGCGTTTAACAACGAATTTGGTCGTCCTGCATTAAACGGTTACTTCCGTACCTTTGAACAAAACGTCAATGGCGATGTTAAAGGTTTCCATAAGCCAATCATGATTGCCGGTGGTTACGGGAATATCCGTCCGGATCACGTTGAAAAAGATCCGATTCAGCCGGGCGATTTATTGATCGTTCTTGGTGGTCCAGCCATGCTTATTGGTTTAGGCGGTGGTGCAGCGTCTTCTGTAGACAGCGGTAAATTGGGCGAGAACCTGGACTTTGCTTCGGTACAACGTGAAAATCCGGAAATGGAACGCCGTTGCCAAGAAGTGATTGATACCTGCTGGCGCATGGAAGATCACAACCCAATCGTGTCGGTGCATGATGTAGGCGCGGGTGGTATTTCCAATGCCATGCCTGAACTGGTGAATGACCACGAGCTTGGTGCAGTGCTGGATCTGCGTAAGATTCCATCGCTTGAGCCAGGTATGTCTCCAATGGAAATCTGGTCAAACGAAGCGCAAGAACGTTATGTTTTGGCGATTCGTCCATCTTCTTTAGAATTATTTGAATCGATCTGTGCGCGTGAACGTTGTCCGTTTGCAGTACTGGGTGAAGCGACTGAAGCACGTCATTTAACCGTTGAAGATCCATTGTTCGGCAACAAGCCGGTGGATATGCCAATGCAGGTGATGCTTGGTGGTACGCCACGTATGAGTCGTTCATATGAAACGATTGAACGCAAAGGCGATGACTTTGACGCGGCTAAAGTCACTGATCTGAAAGATGCAATCTACCGTGTTATCAAGAATCCAACTGTTGCTTCTAAATCGTTCCTGATCACCATTGGTGACCGTTCAATTACCGGTATGGTTGCGCGTGACCAGATGGTTGGTCGCTGGCAGGTTCCTGTCGCGGATGCTGCTGTGACTACAACAAGCTTGGTGGGTTACACCGGTGAAGCAATGGCAATGGGTGAACGTCCACCAGTAGCCTTGTTGAATCCTGCTGCGTCTGCACGTTTATCAGTTGCTGAATCGATCTCGAACATCATGTCTGCGAAGATTGAAAAAATCAGCGATATCAAACTGTCTGCAAACTGGATGGCGGCTGCCGGTCAACAAGGTGAAGACCAGGCATTATTCGAAGGCGTAAAAGCTATCGGTATGGAAATGTGTCCGGCTCTGGGTATTGCAATTCCGGTGGGTAAAGACTCATTGTCTATGCGTACCACCTGGAATGACGAAGGTGAAGACAAATCTGTTACTTCTCCAATGTCAGGCGTAATCACCGCATTTGCACCAGTGACTGATGTGCGCAAGACATTGACGCCTGAAATGAAAGATATTGAATCTGTACTGGTTCGTATTGATCTGTCTAAAGGTCAGTTCCGTTTAGGTGGTTCGATTCTGGCGCAGGTATACAAAGCGATTGGTTCGGTTACGCCTGATGTTGATAGCTTTGATGACTTCAAAACATTCTTCACATTGATTCAAGAATGGAACAACCGTGGCTTGATCAAGGCGTACCATGACATCGGTGATGGTGGCTTATTGGCAACTGTTGCAGAAATGATGTTCGCTTCACGTCTTGGTGTCGCACTTGAAGAGCAATCGGTTGCAAGCCTGTTCGCTGAAGAAATTGGTGCAGTGCTGCAAATCTCGAAAGCAGATTGGGAGGTATTACAGGCTGAAGTTGCAGCATCTACGCTTAAAGATGCAATTACAGTGGTGGGTACTGTCAACAATACAGATACTTTAACTGTAAATGGCTTGAGCTTAGATCGTGCTGATCTACAAGTGGCCTGGACTGAAGTATCACATCAAATCCAGCGCCTGCGTGACAACGTGGAAACGGCGGATCAGGAATTTGCGTTAATTACTGATAAAGCACACCAAGGTATTATTGCTCAACCGACATTTGACCTGAACGAACCTGTTGAAGCGCCTTTCATTAACTTGCGTCGTCCAAATATGGCAATTCTGCGTGAGCAGGGTGTCAATGGTCATGTAGAAATGGCTGCAGCATTTGATAAAGTCGGCTTCAATACGGTTGACGTACATATGAGTGACTTGCTGGCAGGTCGTATCAGCCTGGATGATTTTGAAGGCTTGGTAACTTGTGGTGGTTTCTCGTATGGTGACGTGCTGGGTGCAGGCGGCGGCTGGGCAAAATCAGTCTTATTCAATGCCAAGTTACGTGACCAGTTTGAGAAATTCTTTAACCGTCAGGAAACTTTCTCATTAGGTATCTGTAATGGTTGCCAGATGTTGTCCCAATTGGCTCCACTGATTCCGGGTGCTGAACACTGGCCTCGTTTCTACCGTAATAAGTCAGAAGTATTTGAAGCACGTGCAGTGAACGTACGTGTAGAAAAATCGAATTCTGTCTTGTTGCAAGATATGCAGGGTTCGATTCTACCGATCGCTGTGGCGCATGGTGAAGGTCGTGCGGTTGCAACTGCGGAAAACTTTGCTGCACTGAATGCATCGAATCAGGTCGTTTTACGTTATGTCGATAGCCATGGCAATGCAACTGAACAGTATCCATTGAACCCGAACGGTTCACCAGAAGGTATTACTGGTGTAACGTCGCAGGATGGTCGTGCAACGATTATGATGCCACATCCGGAACGTAACTTCCGAGCGATTCAGCATTCTTGGAAACCGGAAGACTGGGATCAGGATGGTGCCTGGTTACGTATGTTCCGTAATGCACGTAAGTTTATTGGTTAATCCATTTTAAATTTCAAGAAAGGGTCGCAAAAGCGGCCCTTTTTATTGGAATATCCGCTTTCAGAGAAAGCTGAATGATTTATTAATTATTCTACTGAATATATATAGATAGGTTACAAATTAACCATAAGACTATCAAAAATCATAAATATAAAAAGGCATGAGAAGAGTAAGCTATTTGTTAAAACTCGAAAAATTAAAAACCCTGAGGGTCCACAAGATGAAAAGAATAAATCTGTTTTGTTTAACAGCGACTTGTGTATTTCTAGCTGCTTGTGCGATGACACCCGAGCAAAAAGCGGAGCGTGCACAAGAAAAAGCGAAAAAACGTTTAGCTTTACAAGTACAAATGGCTCAGCAATGTGATCCTGTAGCAGCTAAACTTATGTCTCAGCTACCTACCATTAGCCAGCTACCTCCAGCACAACGTACCCAATTTGACCAGCAATATGAGGCGCGTGTAAATAATCCAACTTTCCAGTCATGTTATAACATGGCGTTTAAGGCATATAACGAGCAGCAGCAACTGAATCTGGCAGAATTGGAATGGGATACTGATGCAGGCTGGTTTAATAATTCACCATTTAACTGTGAATTCCCGCGTCCAGAAGGACCATTTTGGCGGGCCTGCTAATACTTTACTTAGGTAAGATGATCTAGTAGAAATACTTATAGCTGGATAATATAAAGATTTTTATTTAGACTAGCTTCATGAATTGCCACCTTTGGGTGGCTTTTTGTTTTTTAAATATTTTGATTTTTTAATCTTACTTCTCCCGCTGATCTGGTTTGAATTTTGCTTTCATATGATAGATAAAGTGTTAAGGTATATTTTATGCACAACTTTATTGCACTATAAAAGAAAGATGGAATAGATCGGTTCAGTATCAATTCTCAAGTATGAGGTGATGACATGATAAAGACATTTAGAATAATGGATAGGGCGACAATGCGTCAGAAAGGTTGGTGGTTGTTTGGCTTTGTTGTTAGCCTACAAATATTGTTTGTACTCGGCAGTTGTTTGATGCAGGGTTCTTGATATTTAGATTTAGAAAAAGCCACCGAGAGGTGGCTTTTTACGTATGGTGTGTAGATAGAATTGTTACTTTGAAGGATGAGAAATATATTCCGTAAAGTAACCAAAATTCTTTGTCAGACTGATGGAACGTCCATGTCTTACAGTCTGACGGGCGATATCCATATCGTAATGTAGGTAATTAGATTTAATCTTTGAAAATAAGGTATATTTATAATTTGTTATAAGTGTTTGAACTAAAATAAATTTAGGTTGATTAAATTGAAGAAAAATATCGTTTGGGGACTTATTGTTGCCATTTTGGGTATGGGGAGTAGTTTATGGCTTCTTATCGATCTTGAGAAACTTTCAGGAGCTGAGTTTGTTACTTTATCTCTAGGATTTGCCGCAATAGGATTAATAATAGCTTTTGCTGCTGAGGTCCAGGAGTTCTCAATTGTAGGGAATGGAGTTAAGTTAAAAGAATTAAGATCAGAAGCTGAGAAAACAATTGAAGAATTAAGAAAAGGTCGTACAGAGTTATTTCGCATTTTAATTCAAACAAGCACTGAATTGTCAGGAGGGTTAGCAGGTCCTTCAAAGGTAGAAAGTAGAGCTAAAAAGTTTATTCATATCTTTAAAGAAGTTGAAAAATTTGATTGTATAAAAGAATTAAAAGCTGATTTAGAAAAATCTTTACAAGTAATAGTGATTGCTCAGTATAATAAATTAAGCTTTATTCATAAAAAACAAAAAGAATTTAATAATGAGTTTACTGATTGTGAAAAAGCGACTTACTTATATATTGCCTTGAGTGATGATGTAATTAGAGATAGTTACACAAATAGAAGACCAGAGCCAGATTTTCAAACTGAGAAAGATGACATTATCAAAGCGATAGATGTATATGCTGAACTTTATGAGATAAAACTTAAGTTAGAAGAGGCTTGAATATAAAAAAGACCATCTTTCGATGGTCTTTTTTATCAAATTAAACAGTTAATTGAACCAGCTTTAATACCGCTTTCAACGTATGTTCATAATCAAAAGCATCATTAGTATTGTCCTGATAACGCCAAGCTACATAACCATCTGGACGAACCAGGATTGCACCAGATTCATGAATTTCAGACTTTGCATTCCAGGTGCCATACACATCACGATAGTCACGTGAACCAATCTGAATCACATCCAGATATGGCAGTTTCAATGCTTCAGCCGCCTGTTTCCAGCCTTTGCCAGATAAACCCGTCAGGAGAGTAAAACGACCTTTACCAGTAATATCTAGCGTGGACTGCTTTTGACCTTTGGCATTGATCAGCCAGGTATGCGGCACTTTGGCACCCGGGCGCGTTGTTGCTTGCAAATAAAGCTGCTCATCTTTTTCAAAAGCTTCAGGCTCAGATTCTGCAATCACCGCATTTGAATTATAGCGCTGGTTCAGCTCTACACCTTGGGCATTAAATTCGAAGTTTTTAATTTCCAAAGCTTCAAACAGTTTTTTGCGGATTTCAGCACCTTGCTCAGTTTCAGCAAAAATACGTTCCAGCATTTGTTTTTGTGTAGTTACACCATTGTCAAAACCAAAGACTTCTTTCAGGTATTTATAATCAAAACGTGACTGGTTCGCTCGCGCCACAATCTGCTTACCCACCGGTGCACGTTCAGCCGTATAGGAATCCAGCAGGGCAGGCACAGCCCAGCCTTTCACAGCATATGCCAGTTTCCAGCCCAGATTAAAGGCATCCTGCATACAGGTATTTGAACCTAATCCGCTTGAAGGTGGATGACGGTGCACTGCATCACCTCCGCAGAATACACGGTCTTTAGAATATTCAGTTGCCCAGGTCTGGTTCACATACCAGTATGACAGTTTCTGAATCTCGACTTCTTCAACTTCAGTACCGACGAAGGCATTCAGGCGGGCACGTACCTGTTCCTCAGTCACTTGTGGTTCGCCTTTGGAAATGTCAAAGCCCCAACCCATAATCCATTCATTCCATGGCGTAATAGCACGTAACAATCCCATACCGAGGTCGCCAAAGCTGGCTTCGGGATTGACAATCCATTGTAGAATCGCAGGGCGGTGTTGCACGTATTGAGAAAGATCAGCTTTAAAGGTCACATACACTGTGCCGGCTCGTGCCATTATACCTTCAAGAGGTAAATCAAGCTGTTCCAGCACACGAGACTTCGCACCATCCATTCCCACCAGATATTTCGCTCTCAAGCTAAATTCAGTGTTGGTAATCCGGTTGAGGAAAGTGGCTGTCACGCCAGCTTCGTCCTGCACATGCGACAGATATTCAGTATTAAAATTATAAATCGCACCACGCTCAGCAGCATTCTTAACCAGCAAGGCTTCCATTTTGGGCTGGATCAAATCAACTAAAGGACATGGGCTACCTTTTATATAATCGCCATGACGTTCATCGCCCGTACCCCAGGCACTTAAACGGGCAATTTCTTCACCGACCAGACTGGTGGTAATCAGGCTTTCACCCATCTGCTCCCAAGGTGTAGCGATCTCTTTGACCTGCTCTTCAATACCTAAATCACGCAATACTTCCATGGCACGCTGATTGGTAATATGCGCACGGGGGCTATTGGCCAGCCAGCTAAACTGGGTAAATAGCTGTACTTTGATGCCATAATTGGCCAGGGCCAGACCTAATGTTGAACCTGCAGGACCGGTACCAATCACCAAAACATCGGTGTCATATTGCTGTGCCATTACATACTCCATGAATGTCGCTATTACATGAACAATCTATCTATTAGCTGAGGAGTCTAGGCAAAATTCAGCGCAGGCTATAGAGCTATTCATATAAACTATCTGCCTATAGATATTTTCACTGCATATACAAATATGACGTGGTGTTTTGGATAGAGCAAGATATGGAACTTCGACATTTACGCTATTTTATCACTGTGGCGCAGCAACAAAGTTTTACCAAGGCTGCCGAAAAACTGTTTACCGCCCAGCCGTCCTTAAGCCAGCAAATTAAGGATCTGGAGCAGGAAGTAGGCATCATGCTGTTTGATCGCTCATCCAGAAAAGTCAAACTCACCGATGAAGGGCAGGCTTTTCAGATCTATGCCGAAAAAGCACTGGAAAATGCCAAACTGGCAGTAGCAGCAGCGCGTCAGGTTGCACAGCAGAAAAATAATCAGATTCATATTGGTTTTCTGAATGTGGCAGAAATCAAAGTCATGCCTCAGATATTGGCGCAGCTTAAAAAAAACATGCCGGACTTAAAAATCCATCTGCATAGCCTGACCTGTATGGAACAGATTCAGCGGCTAAAAAATGCTGAACTGGATTTGTGTATTACCCGCTTTCATATGGACCATCCAGATTTTGAGAATATTCATTTATTAACCGAGCAAATTTATCTGATAGCCGCTCAGCACTTACATTCTACAGATCGAATCCTGAAATTACAGGAACTAAAAAACCATAATGTAATTATGTGCGAGCAGAATGCTTCACCCGTATTTTATGAAAAGCTGGATAAACTACTCTGCATTGATCAGCTTGAGCATGAACAGGTTTTATGGGTGACCAATGTGTTGCAACATATCAATCTGACCAATATGGGGATGGGCTTTAGTTTTGCACCTGAATATTTACTTCGTTTTATGAATGATCATGTAAAAGTGATCCAGACTGACCAGGTGCTACCAAAACTGGATTTATATGCAACATTTAACAAGAACTCTCAAAATCCTGCATTGAAGATGATTGCCCAAGCCCTTAACAATATGAGTAATATCTGAATTTCAGGAAAAAATACATGTTAAAGCTGATTTATTACGTACCAGACGAAAACCTGGAAGATACCAAGAATGCGATATTTGCAGCAGGAGGCGGCGGCATTGGGGAATATACAAATTGTGCCTGGCAGGTTTTAGGAACCGGACAGTTTAAGCCGCAGAAAGGTGCAGATCCTCATATTGGTGAAGTCGGCCAACTGGAACAGGTAGAAGAATGGCGGGTAGAAATTCTGGTGCCGGATGAAAAGGCGGTCGAAGTGGCCAAAGCACTGAAAGACAGCCATCCTTACGAAGAGCCGGCCTTTGAATTTATTCAGCTTCTGGATATCAAAGTCTAAAGTTACATTATTACTGCTTTATCGGCGTGTTCGACTTGACGCGCCGTTAGTCCAGATTCAAAAAATGGCCAAACTGCTTTTGTTATTATCATTTCTGCCAGAATAATCCATAGAAAAAATACAATAAGGAAAATAATAATGTCATGGCTTAAACCGCTGAGCAGCGTCTGGAAAAATACGCTCAGTAAATCCATTCAATACGGTACAGAAATCCTGCATAGCCGTATTCCGTATTCGCCGGACAATCCCTATCTGGAAGGTATATTTGCACCCGAGCGGCAGGAACATTTTTCTATAAACTTGAAAGTTGAAGGGCAGATTCCTGCAGAACTGGATGGCGCACTGATGCGGATTGGTCCGAATCCTATTAACGTCAAAAACCCACGCAACTATCACTGGTTTACGGGCGATGGCATGTTGCATGCGCTCAGACTGAAGGGTGGTGAGGCACATTGGTATAAAAGCAGTTATATCGGTTCCGCCAGTGTGCAGGAAAAACTTCACCGGCCACAGATTCCCGGCAAAACCCGGAGTGTCGCAGATGCTGTCAACACCAATGTCATCAGCTTCGCCGGGAAAATCTGGGCACTGGTTGAAGCAGGAGCATACCCAGTTGAATTGAATGCTGCACTGGAATCAAGACGGCATCATTTATTTGAAGATGATCAGGATATGCCATTTACTGCCCATCCGCATATTGATCCTGAAACCGGCGATATTCATGCGGTTTGTTATGATGCTTTAAGTCAGAATAAAGTTTTTTATCTGCAGATAGATTCAAAAGGTAAATTGAAACATCAGGTCGAGATTCCAGTGAAACATGGTCCAATGATTCATGATTGTGCCATTACCAAATCTCAGGTGCTGATTCTGGACCTGAATGTAAATTTCTCGGTTCGCAGTGCTTTAAAAGGTTCAATGCTGCCATATCAATGGAATCCAAAACGGCAGGCGCGTATTGGCATATTGCCATTTGGTGGTAAGGCAATTGATATTCGCTGGTATAAGATTGATCCCTGTTTTATTTTCCATACCGTAAACGCTTATGATCTGGATTCCGGTAATGTGGTGATGGATGCAGTCGTGCACTCCAAAGCATTGGTCAGTTCGATTCAGGGACCGATTGAAGATCAGGATATTCGGCTGGAGCGTTTTATATTTGAGCATGGCACGGGAAAAGTGTTTCGGACAGTATTATCCGGGACGAAACAGGAGTTTCCACGGATCAATGATGCTTATACGGGGCGGAAGCATCGGTATATTTATAGTATTTCCTTTGACGAGTTTGATGATCCTTATCATGTCAGCAGTAATATGCTCTTGGGTCATGATCTGGAAACTGGCCATTCAGAAAGCTATTCCTTTGGTGAGAACTGGGTGACAGGCGAAGTGATATTTGTCGCGCGGGAAGGTACTCAAGCTGAAAATGATGGCTGGCTCATGTCTTATATCCATGCTCTAGATGGAAGTCCATCCAGAGTGGTGATTCTGGATGCACAGCATATGATGGCAGGACCGATTGCAACCATTTATTTACCTGTACGTGTACCCGTCGGATTTCATTGTAACTGGATTGATTATCGGAAACTAAGAATTAACTATTCTTAGGTTTGAGCTTAAAAACTTGAAACTTTGTCTTGGTGATTAAAAGGCATTAACTTAGAAAGCTCGAATAAGATTCATATCTGATGGTAGGCGGATATTACTTTGAGGAATGAGAAATATATTCGCTAAGGCAATCAAAATCTGTTGTTAGGCAGAAGACTCGTCCCTGAATCTCAGCCTAACATTGACCTCTATACCGCTAATCATAGAGCAGATGAAAGATTTAAATTTGAGATACTGCTTACATCTTCTGAATAAACAGTTCACGATCAAAACGATACTGCGGGAAGAATACGCCATCTTTGGCACGTTCACCTGCACCAATCACCATGACCGGATACTGTTCGCCATTTAATTCAAGAATTTCACGAACCATCGGCTCATCAAAACCTTCCATCATACAGCTATCAAAACCATAAGCACGTAAAGCCAAGACCAGATTTTCACAAGCCAGTGCCGTCGTTTTGGTTGCCCACAGTTTTGCATCAGCCGGACTGAAAGCAGAGACTGGCATTTGCTTGTCTAGTGTACGTGCAACTTTGAAAGCGACTTTCTTAAAGTTACCGAAGGCATTCAGATAGCCCGTTTTGTAGTTGTATGGAATATATTTATAGTATTTTCTAATCGCTGGTGGTGCTTCTGGGAATGGAAATTCATTCACATTACGCTTTGCCATTTCATCAATACGGTCGGTACGTGCCACGCAAACAATCAGCTCGGAAGCAGTTTTTGCTGCCAGTTGACCCATGCAGGCTTTAACCAGACGTTTTTTCCTGCCCGGATTTTGTACCACATAAAAAGTCCAGGGCTGCAGATTGGACGAGTTCGGTGCCAATAGTGCCAGATCCAGACAGGCATCCAGAACCTCATCAGGAATTGGTTTCTTGGTAAATTTACGTACTGAACGGCGGCTTTCAATGACTTTGCGAAAATTTTCTACATCTATATCCTGAGGAGCTGGTTCGTAATAGCGTTTTTTGTCAGGATTGACGCTATCAGACGTTTGATGAGATTTATCATTCAAATTTTCAGTAGACATATTCTTTATTCTGGCAAGTAAAGGTATCAAGAAGGCAGTTTAAACTACCTCATTGACATCCTGAGTTTGAAAATTAGTTGAATTGTGTGAAATCAGGTTTCCGTTTTTGCATAAAAGCCTGAACTGCTTCCATCATTTCGGCTGAACCAACACGGTTCATAAAGATTTCTGCCTCATGATCAATCCATTCAACAATTTCATCCAGATTATGTTTCATCAAAGCTTTGCTCTGCTTCAGAGAGGCCAATGGTAAAGCTGCCAGAGTTTGTGCCTGTTTTTGTGCAGTAGCATAGGCATCTTCTTCGATACTGTTCACCAGACCTGCGCTCAGTGCTTTTTCACTATTGAATTTTTGTGCAGTCAGCAATAATTCAGCTGCTTTATGATAGCCTGCTTGTTGAATCAGTAATTTGCTTGACGCGCCTTCAGGCGATAGACCCAGACTGACAAATGGAATCTGGAACAGGGCTGTATGGTCACTATAAACCAGATCACAATGCAGTAAGATCGTCACCCCAATCCCAATGGCGACGCCACGCACAGCAGCAATTAAAGGCTTGGAAAATTTTGCAGCAGCTTTTAATAAAACAAATGGAGGGCCATCCTGCGGACGAATCTGGTCCTTATTGGCTGCAGATTTCATAAAATCCTGCATATCATTGCCTGCACTAAAGTCAGCGTCCTGACCGCGTAAAACAACTACACGCACTTCAGGTGCCTGATCAGCTTCATCCAGGGCTTTCGCAATCCATAAATAAAGCTCGCTGTATAATGCATTTTTAGCTTCCGGGCGATTGATTGCCAAAGTGAGTACACCATGTTCTAAATTCGCATTCAAATGCTCATGAGGTTGTTGAATACAGCTCAGTGTCATCGTACTATCCTTGCTTTAAACTTGATTTGATTTTATGGGAATTATTATGTCGCATATTTATTGGAGCGGCACAACTCATGAGTCATAAAAAACTGATCCCTTATGAACTATACATTTGATTATCTGGTTTTCATTGGCCGCTTTCAGCCTTTTCATCTGGCGCACATGCAAACCATTAAGATCGCCTTGCAGCACAGTCAGAATGTGATTTTGGCTCTTGGTTCTGCACAAAATGAACGTAATATCAAGAATCCATTTTTGGCTTCGGAGCGTGAAGCCATGATCCTGTCAAATTTTAGTGCTGAAGATCAGGCGCGCATCAAATTTGTAGAAGTCATAGATGTTTATAATGATGAAAAATGGCAAAAACTGGTGAAATCGCTGGTGAATCAGGTCATTGAACCGGATGCCAAAGTCGGGCTGATTGGGCATTTTAAAGATGATTCTTCCTATTATTTAAAATTTTTCCCAGAATGGGAAATGGTCGAACTTGACAGTCTTGAAGGAGCCATATCCGCCACGCCGATGCGTGAAGCTTATTATCGTGGTGAAATTCAACGGGATAAATTCCCACAAGGCACGATTGAATTTTTAGAGCGCTTCCAGCATACAGAGACCTATCAACAGCTCAGTGAAAAATTCGCCCGGAATGATAAAACCAATCTGGTTTAAAACTACAAGTTCAATACAGGTTGATTCATGGCAGTTTGAGCATGCTGCCTTAAACATTCACTTAAAATCTCCAGGGCAGGAGATTGTTCTTTCCAGTGATGCCAATACAGGGGGACTTCAATGCGTAATTCCCTTGAAAGTTCAAGCAGTTGACCTGATGCCAGCAAATCTCGGGCCTGATAGTCCGGTAACCAGCCATAGCCCAGTCCCATCACAATTGCATCAAAAAATGCATGGGTCGATGGGATGAAAAAGTGAGGGTATTGAACAGGATTCAGGCCGAATTCTTGCTGGATAAACTGGGTATGCAGCTGGTCTTTTTCATTAAAAAGAATAGCAGGAGCAAGACGTAGCGCATTCCGATGTACGCCTTGATGAAACCAGTTTCGGGAAAAGTCAGGGGTGGCAACGAGACGGTATTGCATCTGTCCGATCAATTCGGCCCGGCAACCTTTCATTGCCTTAGCCTCTGTACTCAAACAGGCATTGACGAGACCTGCTTCTAACAGATGATGAGTCTGTGATTGGTCATCCACCTGAAAATGCAACACAATTTTATGCCGGATCAGCTGGTCTTGTAAGGTCGGTAAGAGCCAGGTCGCGAGCGAATCAGCATTGGTGGCAATATTCAGACAATAGAAACCCTCTTGTTGCAGCTGTCCACCCAGATCCTGCATCAGATTCTGTTCTAGCAAACGTTGATGTTGTAAATAATGCAATAAAGTTTGCCCGGATTGAGTCACGCGGCAAGGCCGATCTCTGACCAACAGCAGATGTCCCAATTGTTTTTCCAGACTTTGAACACGAAGAGTAACTGCTGAGGCAGTAATGTTTAACTGCTCCGCTGCAAGATCAAAACTTCCGGTTTTTGCAACTGCATAAAAAGCATCACATTGTTTCGCATTCAGCATCTTTCTTATCTAAATAATATTTAGTTAATCTGATATTAACTTAGTTTTAATTAATCTTGCCGATTTTATTGAATAATGCCTTTCTTTAAAAAGGGGAAGATGATGTTCAGTTATATGGTGAGTGGCTTTGCTGTAGGAATGAGCCTGATTGTGAGTATTGGTGCACAAAATGCCTTTGTTCTAAAACAAGGTTTAAAACAGCAGCATGTGTTCTGGGTCTGTGTAATTTGTGCTTTATCTGATTCTATTTTAATTTTGCTGGGTGTCTTTGGATTCGCGCGTGTCATCGAGCATTACCCGCATATTGTTATGTTTTCTAAATATATTGGTGCAGGATTTCTGTTTTATTATGGTTTGCAACATGCGATTAGTGCGTTTAAATCTACAGAGGTATTGGCATTGAGTGATCAGGCAACAGAGCATTTTGTACAGGTGCTGATGATCTGTTTGGCTTTTACCTGGCTGAATCCGCATGTTTATTTAGACACCGTAATCCTGATCGGATCTATTTCAACCCAATACAGTCTGGGGAAAGAATGGTTTACGCTAGGCGCAGTCCTTGCTTCTTGGTTTTTCTTTTTTTGTTTGGGATATGGCGCAAAAATATTGACGCCGTGGTTTCAACATCCAAAATCATGGAAAATTCTGGACGCTATTATTGCCTGTACCATGTGGGCGATCGCATTGTCATTAATAGTCAGCATTTGATTTACTTATAACCTTGAGAGACTGTTTCAGAATGAAGCCAGGGTAGGATTTAAGATATTTATCAATGATTTTTAATATTTTTTTCAGCTTGAAACAGCAAATTCTCTGTTATATAAAAAGTGGCTAGAACATAAAGTTGTAAGATCAAAACAGTTCTCTGCTGGACAGACACGACTCCTGAAGAAAGAAATCAGGACGATTATTCTGTCCATTAGTCATGAATGATTTTACAAAAACTTCAAAAAACTGATATAAAAATAACGAAACCATGTGGGAACACACAACAAGAAAATTTAATTTCAGATTAAGCCGTTGACTTAAATCCGATTAATAAGAAATTAAACAAGGTGGATTTAAAATTGAAAACAATAATAAAAACCGGGCTTCTTAGCTTGGCGATCTGTCTAGCTTTAATCAGTCAGTCTTTTGCAAGATCATGGACCCTAACCCCCAAAAGCGATGTAGGGTTTGAGATCAAGTCCATGGGACTTACTATGGTTAAAGCCAAGTTTAATCAGGTTCAATCCACGATGCAGTTTGATGCCAATGCACCGCAAAACGCCTCA
This sequence comes from Acinetobacter sp. 226, assembly GCF_048147925.1. Taxonomy (NCBI): domain Bacteria; kingdom Pseudomonadati; phylum Pseudomonadota; class Gammaproteobacteria; order Moraxellales; family Moraxellaceae; genus Acinetobacter; species Acinetobacter sp. 226. The sequence goes on from NZ_JAYWYX010000010.1 coordinate 46,681, forward strand.
ACCCATCTGGTCATGGATGTAGAAAGTTTAAGTTTTAGTAAACCTGTATTTAAAAATATGATTTTGGGCGAAGACCTGTTTTATGTAGCAAAATACAAGACTGTAATTTTTAAAAGTATTCAGTTTAAAGACCTAGGCAATGGCAAATACAAGGTATTAGGACATTTAACCTTGCGTGGTGTAACCAAGCCCGTGATTTTTGAGACAACTTTTAAGCCGAGTATGTCGGATGCCAATTTGTTGGATGTTCAGGCATCTGCCGTGATTAATCGCAGTGATTTTGGTATGAAAAAGGGAATTGCAGGTATAGGAGACAAAGTGAATCTTCATCTTTCAGGTCAATGTGAAGTCAATTAAGAAAGTATTCACTTATATGTCATCATGCCTGATGATCCTGCATCATAAAATTTTTAGAATGCTGCGTGCTTATCATTTTCAGATTTAAATCTTTATCAGGTAAATATAAAATATATGCTGCTATATAAAACCATTAAAAAAGCTCGAATATTCGAGCTTTTATGCCTAGGTCTTAGCAGGTAATCAGGCCACTTGTAAGGCTTTCAAGTCTTCCAGAACTTGTTCTGCATGGCCAGCTGCCTTGACCTTACGGTATTCTTTGACCAGTTGGCCGTTATGGAAAATAAAAGTTGAACGTTCAACTCCCATCACCTGTTTACCATACATATTCTTTTCTTTGATTACATCAAAGTGATGACACAACACTTCTTCTTTATCACTGATCAGGTTAATGCTGAGATTCTGCTTTTCAGTAAAATTCTGATGGGCTTTCACCGAATCACGGGATACCCCGAGAACTGTAGTATTTAAAGCCTCGAACTGGTCTTTTAAACAGGAAAAGCCAACTGCCTGAGTGGTGCAGCCCGGCGTAGAATCTTTAGGATAAAAGTAGATGACTAGCCATTCTGTATCTAGCTTGGTTAAATTGATCTCGCCTGTGGTCGCAGGAAAATTCTGATCAATTAAACTAATTTCAGACATAAAAACTCCTGTTTTATTTAAATTTTTTCAAAAAAATAAGCCACATTATAGTGGCTTATTTCATTAAAGAATAAGAAAAATTGGATCTTATTTCTTTGGTGCCGCTTGAGCTGATTTCATTGCTTCTTCAGTCAAAGTTTTCAGTTTACCGGTTAACTGTGGACCAAAACACGCTTGAAGATCTTTATTCTGCTTTTGTACAAAAGCTAAACTACCTGGGCTTTTTTTCTGGTTAATGGTACTTTGAATTTCCCATTTTTGCGCATTGGTTAATTTACCATCTGCTTCAACCGCACAAGTACAATATTTACTGACTTCAGCAGAAGTTAATTTCTTGCTTTTGCCAGTTTCATCTTTACAAACATTGATCAATGCAGCTTTCACATTGGTGCTTTTATAAGCTTGTTGTAATTTGTCATCAGCTGCTTGAGCTGTAGTGGTGAACATCGCAGCAGCTGAAACAATTGCTGAAAGTACAATGCCTGATTTTAAATTCTTCATAAACTCTACCTTGTTATTACGGTATATAACGTGTCGGGTCTTCAACACCTGCGTCCGCAAAACCCTGTTTACGTAAACGACAACTGTCACATTTACCACAGGCACGTCCTTGGTCATCTGCTTGATAGCATGACACCGTTTGACTGTAGTCTACGCCATGTTCCATACCTAAGCGAATAATATTTGCTTTGGATAAATGTAACAAAGGTGTTTCAAACTTGAGAGCTTGGCCCTCTACACCAACCTTGGTTGCAAGACGAGCCATGTTGGCAAATGCCTCGATAAATTCCGGACGGCAATCCGGATAACCGGAGTAATCGACCGCATTAATTCCGATCACAATTGCTTCAGCTTTGAAGACTTCTGCCGCAGCTAGAGCATAAGACAAGAAGATGGTATTACGTGCAGGAACGTAAGTAATCGGAATGCCGGCCTGTTCGTGATCAGGTACCTCAATACTATGATCGGTAAGGGCTGAGCCACCCAGATTACCCAGATCAATATTGATCACTCGATGTTCTACACCCGCACGTTCAGTTAACGCTTTTGCTGCATCCAGCTCGGTGGTTGAACGTTGACCATAGCGAAAACTGAGTGCGATACATTCATAGCGTGCCTGTGCCCAAGCCAGACATGTGGTTGAGTCTAAACCGCCAGATAACAGGACAATGGCGCGAGGGCGCATAAGCTGATTCTCCAAATAATACTTTACAAAAAATTAACGACCAGTTTCATCATTCCATAACAACTTGTGCAGTTGTAACTGGAAACGAACAGGGAGATGGTCTTCTAAAATCCATTGAGCTAAGTCACGTGCCAATTGTGGTAAATGAACTGCACCTTTTTCTACCGCAAATGCAGGCGAAAACCAAACTGTACTGACTTTCTCTTGAAGTTGATACTGTTCAAGCTGCTGCTTTGACCATTCATAATCCTCACGATTGCAAATGACAAACTTGATTTGATCATGTGCAGTTAAATGATCGAGATTAGCAAGCAAATTTCGTGCAACTTCACCTGAAGTGGGTGTTTTTAAGTCGAGGACTTTGGAAACACGTGAATCCACCTTGGACACATCTAAAGCCCCACTGGTTTCAAGTGAAACCTGACATCCTAAATCTGCCAGTCGCTGCATCAGGGGCAGGGCATTGGGCTGTGCCAGAGGTTCGCCACCAGTCACACAGACATAAGGTGTTTTAAAATCAAGCGTAGTCTGGATAATATCTTCCAGAGACTGACGCTCGCCACCTTCAAAGGAATAGGTGGTGTCACAGTAGCTACAACGTAGTGGACAACCGGTTAAACGGATAAATACCGTTGGCAGTCCTGCGGCATTGGCTTCACCTTGTAATGAATAGAAAATCTCCGTAATGCGTAAACCCGCAGACGGATCAGAAACTGGGATTGCAGAAGATCGAAGCGTATTCATAACAAAATTAACCAATGAAAAATAAATAACCGGGTATAAAAATAAAAATCCCTACGATTATTACTAATCGTAGAGACGAGGAGCGGTTGAAGCTCCGATGAACACAAATGTGTCCTCTAAGTTAAGACATCTTAGTCTTCGCGTAATAGATCGTTCAAGCTTGTTTTAGAACGAGTTTGTGCATCAACTTTTTTCACGATAATGGCAGCATACAGGCTGTAAGTACCACATGTAGATGGAAGGCTACCCGCAACAACAACCGAACCTGCTGGTACGCGACCATAATGGATTTCGCCAGTTGCGCGGTCATAAATCTTGGTCGACTGGCCAATGAATACACCCATTGAAATTACCGAGCCTTCTTCCACGATTACGCCTTCCACGATTTCAGAGCGTGCACCGATAAAGCAGTTATCTTCAATAATGGTTGGATTTGCTTGAAGTGGCTCAAGAACACCACCAATGCCCACACCACCTGACAAGTGTACATTTTTACCAATTTGCGCACATGAACCGACAGTTGCCCAGGTATCTACCATTGTGCCTTCATCGACATAAGCACCAATGTTGACATAAGAAGGCATCAAGATCACACCTTTAGCCTGGAAAGAACCCTTACGTGCTACTGCAGGCGGTACAACACGTACACCCGCTGCCTTGAATTGTTCTTCAGACCAGCCTGAGAATTTAGTATCTACTTTGTCATAGAAACGAAGATCACAAGCTTCCATTGGTTTGTTGTCGTTTAATTTAAATGATAACAATACTGCTTTTTTAATCCATTGATGAACAACCCATTCACCATCGATTTTTTCAGCAACACGTAAAGTACCATTGTCTAGACCAGCAATTACTTCCTCAACTGCTTGACGAATTTCAGCAGAGCAATCTGCAGCTGTAAAATTTGCACGGTCTTCAAACGCCTGTTCAATGATTGTTGAAAGCTGCGACATGATCTTCCTTCCAGAAAAAAATTTTCTAGATTTTACACTATATTGCAGGAAAAATAGTTGAAAGCACCAAAAATAGGTGAAAAATAACCAAAACTATAGAAGAGGTAAAATTATTAAAGTGATAATTATTATTTTCCATAAAATTAAAGTGTAGGAGAAGTGTTAGAAAACGCTTGCTTCTAAACAAGAAAAATTAATTTGTATCAAAAAATAACAAAAGATTAGCAAAATGTGAATAAAAAATATTTTTTAAGTCCTTTATATTGAGCCTATCACGAATAACTAATGATCAAAAATAAGTTCTTTTGAGGAGAGAAATAATGAAACCTTTAAATAAAATTTTAGCAGTATCTATTTTAGCTATAGCCGCTAGTTCTGCTATGGCCGCAGATGAAATTATCGTAACAGATGAGGGCGTTACTGAATTTTCTTTCTTTAAACCAGCTTCTGTTCGTGCTGAAGTAGGTACTACCGGTTACGGTGGTGCAATTTCCTGGAGTGCTAACCCATATGTAGGCGTCACTTTAGGTTATAACGGTGGTGATATTTCCTGGTCTGATGATTTATCTATCAATGGAACGAAGTATGACTTGGATCTGGATAACAACCTGACTTACTTGAATGCTGAAATCCGTCCTTGGGCAAACTGGTTCTATATGGCAGCTGGGGTAGGATATACAGATAATGATTATGGCTTAGAACGCCGTCCGGGTACAAATGCCTCATTTACAGTAGATGGTTCTCGTTTTAGTAATCCAAGTGGTGCAGATGTTCGTATTAAAGGCGATGTATCATATAAGAATAGTATCGCTCCTTATGTAGGGATTGGTTTCTCACCAGCTATTACCAACCGTTGGGGTATTTTTGGGGAAATTGGCGCCTATTACAATGGTAACCCAGAAGTAAACTTAAGAGCTAATCCAGAAGCTCTACTTGCTGTACCACCAGGAGATGATGGTCGTACTTTAGCTGAGGCTATTAGAGATGAAGAGGACAAAATTCGCGAAGATAACAAGTATGAATGGTTCCCGGTAGCGAAACTCGGTGTAAGCTTCCGCTTCTAAGATTTGATCTTAAAAAAAACGAGCTTCGGCTCGTTTTTTTATGCATTTTTAAAAGTATTTATAAAATCTTAAACTGGTTTTAAGTCTAGGACACTCTCATAAAAAGCAGTTTATAAATCTATAAGCCTTGTAATAGGCCTATGTGGTATAAACGCAAGCTTTAAAATTTTTTATTAGATTGGCCTGTTACTACATCCTAAGTTACTTACATCTGTTAGAGAGGTACCACTCTAATATTTGAACTGGTATCTGGATTGAATGTTGCCCTCGGAGTTCCCGTTCCAGAATTTTATAACAAAGGTTTGTACGAATTGTTATACCTGACAGCTGATTTCAGGTTCAACCCAAGCAAAGAGAACTTCAGGTGTAATGAATTTTTCAAAATTAATATTTTCAATGCATATCTATATAATAATAAAGAGGCCGCTTAGCCTCTTTGATCAAAAACTGAAAATCATGCACTCTATTCGTCTGGATAAGCCACTTTTTTCAGAGCTTTAATATCCGCATCTGGCGAGCAGAGTGAAATAAACTCGTAGCCATAACCACGCAGTAAATGACCTTTACGTACTGCAATCCAGGTGGTATTTACTCCGAAAATATCAGTTTTAATCTGTCTTAAACGGTAATCACGCTCAGGGTCATAAGCCACATCGTTAACGATGCCGACGCCCATATTCATTTCTACATAGGTCTTGATCACATCAGCATCAAGAGCAGACATCACAATATCTACATCAAAACCGGCCTCTTCAAAAGCGGTGTCAATCTTAGAGCGACCGGTAAAACCACCATGGTAGGTAATGATCGGATAATTTGCCAAGTCTTCGATAGTGACTTTTTCTTTCTGGGTCAGAGGATGATTCTGTGGGGTAATAATACTGTGCTGCCAGTTATAGTAAGGCACACTGGCCAGATTATCTTCAGTGGTGAGTGCTTCAGTTGCAATACCGATATCCGCCTGACCTTGCAGCAGCATTTCCGTGATTTCAACCGGGCTTGCCTGTTGTAAAATCAGGTGAACTTTGGGGAATTCTTTTTTAAACTGACTGACAATCGGCGGCAGCACATAACGTGCCTGCGTATGCGTGGTCGCTATGGTCAAGGTGCCTTCATCGACTTTGTTAAAATCATCAGCCAGACGTTTGATATTGTCAGCATCAACCAGCATGCGTTCCACAATCCCTAAAAGTGCCTGACCTGGCTCGGTTAAGCCTAACAAACGTTTACCCTTACGGATAAAGAGCTGCACCCCGAGTTCATCTTCCAGATCTTTAATGTGCTTACTTACCCCAGACTGTGAGGTATAAAGTGCAGCTGAAGCTTCAGTTAAGTTAAAGTTCTGTCTAACTGTTTCTCGTATAATTCTTAATTGTTGAAAATTCATGATTTTCTTTACCCTTTAAGAGGATGGGGTATTTTAAAACCCCATCTTTTGATCTTAAGCGACCTGGTTTTCAAATAAATGCAAGTTAACTGCACTTAACCACACGGTTTGATTTGGGCGGAATTGATGCGCTCTCGCTTCATCAGGTGTCAGTAAAATTTCAATCAGGTTGCCTTGTCGATCATTCAGTTCTGCAACCACTTTGCCAGCAATCCACAATTCACGAATAAAGGTGGCCTGAATTGCATTGTCATGTGGCTGTGCATGAATGCGTAAGTCATCTGGACGTGCGAATAAAATAACTTCGCCTTGAGCAGCATTTTTTGCACCCTCAAACTGGATGCGGTCTTCACCAAGCTGGATGAGGCCGCCATGATTCTGACCTTCAAAACGATTTGCCTGACCCAAAAAGTCAAATACAAATGGCGTTTTCGGTGTTTCATAGACTTCACGTGGTGAACCGATTTGCTCCACATCACCTTTGTTCATCACTACGATCTGATCCGCAACTTCAAGTGCTTCTTCCTGATCATGAGTTACAAAGATCGATGTAATATGCAGTTCATCATGCAGGGTACGTAACCAGCGACGTAGCTCTTTACGGACTTTGGCATCCAGTGCACCAAAAGGTTCATCCAGTAATAATACACGTGGTTCAACTGCCAGAGCACGTGCCAGTGCAATACGTTGACGCTGACCCCCAGAAAGCTGGGCTGGATAACGATCGGCCAGGAAACCGAGCTGAACCAAGTCGAGTAAACGTGTCACACGTTTTTTAATTTCCGCTTCTGATGGACGGGTTTTACGTGGGCGCACACGCAGGCCAAAGGCAATATTGTCAAATACCGTCATATGGCGGAACAGGGCATAGTGCTGGAATACGAAGCCGACTTCACGCTCCCGTACATGCACATTGGTAGCATCTTCGCCCTCAAGAATGACCTGACCGCCATCTGCCGATTCCAGACCAGCAATAATACGTAGTAGGGTGGTTTTACCACAGCCTGATGGACCCAGTAGAGCCACTAACTGACCATCCGGGAAATCTAGTGAAATGTTTTTCAGTGCATGGAATGCACCAAAGTGTTTTTCAATATTTTTAACTTGAATACTCATGTGGGCATTCCTTAAGAAACTGTTAAATCATCATTACGTTTGTCTTGTTTTTCCTGGCGCAGTTCTACCCAGGTTTTTAGAACCAAGGTTACAATTGCGAGGAGAGCCAGAAGTGAAGACACGGCAAACGCAGCACTGAAAGTATATTCGTTATAGAGAATCTCGACGTGGAGCGGCAAGGTATTGGTTTCGCCACGGATATGACCGGATACCACCGATACTGCACCAAACTCACCCATAGCACGTGCATTACATAGAATTACACCGTAGATCAGGCCCCACTTGATGTTTGGCAAGGTCACTTTCCAGAAAGTCTGCCAGCCGGAAGCACCGAGTACAATTGCCGCTTCTTCTTCTTCAGTACCTTGTGCTTCCATTAACGGAATCAGCTCACGAGCAACAAAAGGTACGGTAATGAAGACGGTTGCCAGAACAATCGCAGGCACCGCGTACAGGATCTTGATGTCATTGTCCATCAGCCAGGAACCCATCCAGCCTTGGGTACCAAAAATCAGTACCAGCATTAACCCGGCAATTACGGGGGAAACCGAGAAAGGCATATCAATCAAGGTGGTGAGGAATGACTTGCCACGGAAATTAAACTTGGCCACTGACCATGCAGCAGCAATACCAAATACGACATTGAGTGGTACTGCGATTGCAGCAGTCAACAGGGTAAGTTTCACTGCCGATAAGGTATCCGGATGTATCAGAGCCTGGGTATAAACGCCTATTCCCTGTTTAAAAGCTTCTACAAAAACCAGAATCAGCGGCAGAATCAGACAGCTCAAAAAGAAAATCAGTGCAATGGTAATCAGGGTATAACGGACCCAGGTTGGCTCGCGGGTTGCATCACGGGATTGCAGCTTTTCAGCCAGCGCATTGCTGTTGGTATTTAAACTCATCGTGCAGTTCTCCCGGTACGGCGGCTTGCCCAGGCTTGCAGTAAGTTAATCAGAAACAGCAAGACAAAAGAAATCAGCAACATCACTACTGCAATGGTGGTTGCACCTGCATAGTCATATTCTTCCAGGCGAGAAATAATCATTAAGGGGGCAATTTCCGTTTCAAAAGGCTGGTTACCAGCAATAAATATCACGGAGCCATATTCACCAACACCGCGGGCGAAGGCCAAAGCGAAGCCAGTGATCAGCGCAGGCAGAAGGATTGGAAAAATCACTTTGGTGATAATCTGAAAACGGTTGGCACCCAGTGCAGAAGCTGCTTCTTCCAGTTCGGTTTCCAGATCACTCAGTACCGGTTGGACGGTACGCACCACAAAAGGCAGACCAATAAAGATCAGCGCTAATGTAATACCAATCGGGGTATAGGCGACTTTGATGCCCAGCGGTTCTAGATATTGACCAATCCAGCCGGTCGGTGCATATAAAGAGGTCAGGGCAATACCCGCAACCGCGGTGGGTAAGGCAAATGGCAAATCTACCAAAGCATCGACAAGACGCTTGCCCGGAAAGCTGTAACGTACCAGACACCAGGCCAGTAACAGGCCAAATACTACATTTACCAGTGCGGCAAAAATCGCTGCGCTGAAACTGAGTTGCAGTGATTTTTGGATACGTTCAGAGCTCAGGATCTCCCATAAGCCTTCCCAGCCAATGCCTAGTGATTTAATAAAAACAGCAGACAGGGGGATCAGAACGATTAATGACAAATACGCTAGGGTAAAGCCTAGAGAAAGACCAAATCCTGGCAGCACTCGGGATCGCTGCGACATGATTACTCCTCAAAAGAGAGAATGCTGGTTAAAAATAACCAGCGAAATTAGAAAATAAATTTGGCACAAGCATAGTTTGCAGCGACTAAAATGCAAATTTAAAATAATACTTGCTATCATCAACTTTGCTGATATATGGCATAGCGTTTTCTGAAATTAAATATTGTTCAATTTCAGGAAAAGGACCGAAACCTGAAGCGACATTGACATGACCGACTGCACCCAGATTAACCGGTTTGATTTTCCAGGCCTGGGCCAGTAAGTGCGCATCTTCAAAGCTTAACCATGGATCATTTTCACTGATTAATAATTTGGTAGGTACTTGAAGCTTGAGCTGTTGAAAATAGGCGCTGTAGTCTGTTTGACTATCAAGCGCAAAACCATTTTCCCCAAAGCGTGCCGGATTAGCCGGCGCCACCAATAGCAGATTTTTTACTTTTGCATTGAGTTCCGGATGTTGGGCAAGGGCAGCTACACTGGTCAGACAGCCAAAGCTGTGCGCCACAATCTGCACGTCCTCTGGAATAGCTTGCAGCATATTGACAAATTCAATGATCCATTTCTGCAAAACCGGATGATTCCAATCCTTTTGTTGCACACGAGAGCATCGAGTTAGCCGTTGTTGTAACCATGTTTGCCAGTGATTGTATTCGCTACCACCGACACCTGGAACAATAAGCGTATGGGTCATATCAATGCTCCTCAGAGATCAGCTGTGAATTACTTCGCGCTGTTTGCCTTTACAATTTGATCAAACACGCCACCATTTTCAAAATGTGTTTTCTGGACTTTATCCCAGCCACCAAATTCCTGATCAATGGTGACAAGTTTTAATGGCTTAAATACCTGGCTGTATTTGGTCAGAACTTTGGCATTACGTGGACGATAGAAGTTACGTGCTGAAATTTCCTGACCAAGGGGGGAATACAGGAAGTTTAAATAACCCTGAGCCAGGTATTTGTTGCCTTTTTTAGCAGCATTTTTTTCTACAATCGCAACCGGCGGCTCAGCCAGAATCGACAGTGATGGGGTTACAATTTCAAACTTGCCCGGCTGTTCACGAAGGGCAAGATGCGCCTCATTTTCCCAGGCCAGTAAAACATCTCCAATCCCGCGTTCAGCAAAAGTCGTGGTTGAGCCACGCGCTCCAGAATCCAACACTTTGGTATTTTTATAGATTTTACGGACAAATTCTTGCGCAGTTTTATCGTTTCCACCTGCCTGATGCTTGGCCCAAGCCCATGCAGCCAGATAATTCCAGCGCGCACCGCCTGATGTTTTCGGGTTTGGCGTAATGATCGCTACACTGGGTTTAACCAGATCTCCCCAGTCTTTAATCCCTTTGGGATTGTTTTTGCGCACCAGGAAAACGATGGTTGAAGTATAGGGTGTCGAGTTATTGGGTAAATTCTTTTGCCAATCTGCAGGTAACAGTTTGGCTTTCGCTTCCAGTACATCAATATCAGCGGCCAGAGCTAATGTCACGACATCTGCATCCAGTCCATCAATTACCGCGCGAGCCTGTTTGCCTGAACCGCCATGCGATTGCTTAAAATTGATTTTTTGACCGGTACGGCTTTCCCAATATTTGCCAAAATTCTTATTTACATCTTCATACAGTTCACGGGTCGGATCATAGGATACATTGAGAAAATCACGTGCTGCTGCACCAAATGAGGTTGCCGAGATAACAGCTGCTAAAACCCCAAGTTTTAATGTGTTTGAAATGCTCATCTGGACTGAATCTCTGATATGTTCTGTAACATAAGCGCAGAATAAACTTATTCTTTATGCATAAAAAATAATTAAAAATGAATTTTATATGAAAAAAAGAGATAAATAAGCTATTAAGTGTTTGAAATAAGAATGGCCTTATGAATAAAGGCCATAATGAACTGCATTTAAAGTATTATTTTGCGTGATTGGCTTTGACAATCTGGTCAAACACACCGCCATTGTCAAAATGCTGTTTCTGAACTTTGGTCCAGCCACCAAACTCTTTATCAATGGTTACCAGCTTCAATGGTTTGAATACATTGTTGTGCTGCTTCAGGACATTCGCATTACGTGGACGGTAAAAGTTTTTCGCCGCCACAGTTTGCCCAGCAGGTGAATAGAGGTAATTTAAATAGGCTCTAGCGAGGTTTTCATTACCATCTTTTTTGGCATTTTTTTCTACAATCGCCACCGGTGGTTCGGCCAGAATAGACAGAGAAGGGGTAATAATCTCAAATTTACCCGGTTGTTCACGGACAGCTAAATGCGCTTCGTTTTCCCAGGCCAGTAATACATCCCCAATTCCACGTTCAGCAAAAGTCGTTGTGGCACCGCGTGCTCCAGAATCCAGTACTTTGGTCTGTTTATAGATTTGACGAACAAAGTCTTGTGCTTTGGCATCATTGCCACCTTTTTGATGGTTGGCCCACGCCCAGGCAGCCAGATAATTCCAGCGTGCACCACCTGAAGTTTTTGGGTTCGGGGTAATAATGTCTACGCCCGGTTTAACCAGATCTCCCCAGTCTTTGATCCCTTTTGGATTGCCTTTATGTACAAGGAAAACGATAGTTGAAGTATAGGGTGTCGAATTCTGCGGGAATTTCTTTTGCCAGTCTTTAGGCAGCAAACCTCGTTCTGCAATTTCATCAATATCTGCTGCCAGTGCCAATGTCACAACATCGGCATCCAGTCCGTCAATCACGGCACGTGCCTGTTTGCCTGAACCACCATGTGACTGTTTATAGTTAATATCCTGACCGGTGGTTTTTTTCCAGTATGCGCTGAATTCCTTATTGAAATTATCATATAATTCACGAGTCGGGTCATATGAAACGTTTAGGAAATCTTTTGCAGAGACACTAAAAGCGCTTGCTGATACCAGTGCTGCCAATACCCCAATTTTTAATTTACGAATGCTCATTTTTGCCTCAAGTTTTTTAGCTTTTGTTAGATGAGGCAAGAATAGCTTGAGTTTTTTTGCATAAAAAATAATTAAAAAAGAATTGGATGTGAGTAAAAGAGATATATAGGTGAAGCCTGGATATTACTGCCCAATTTATATTTTAGAGACCGTAAAAATATGCTGTATTTAAAAAATGCCCAACGTGTCAGTCATATAGAGGTGCTGGATCGTGGCTTTCATTATGGTGATGGTTGTTTTACTACGGCCCGGATTCGACATAACCGGATTGAATTGTATGATCGTCATTTGACACGTTTGCAAAACAGCAATCAGAGCTTAAGCCTGAATGCCAATCTCGATCTGATCACGGAAAGTTTACAGCTTCTCGGGGAATCAGAGGGTAAGCTGAACGGGACATTAAAGATTGTGCTCAGTCGTGGAGTGGGTCAGCGCGGTTATAGTTTGCCGGATCATCCAGCAGATCTCTGGCTGTTTTATTATCCTCAAGACATACAGGATTTTAAGTTTGAACAGATTCAAAGTGGCGTATTGCAGCGGGCAGTGGGATTGACCATGCCCAGTCTGGTTGGACTGAAAACCCTGAACCGCCTGGAGCAGGTTTTACTGAAACAGGAAGCAGATCAACGCGGCTGGCCTGAGGCAATAGTGACAGATGTACAAGGTGGCATTGTCGAAGGGGTGAGCAGTAATTGTTTCATTCTTATAAAGAATACATGGATTACGCCGGAACTCCGTTATAATGGCGTCTTCGGTGTCATGCGTGCAGAAATTCTACAACGTATGCAAGATCAGGGTATTGTCTGTGAACAACGATATATGGGTATGGATGAAATTTCCCATATTCGGAGTCTGTTTTTCTGCAATGCACTCAGCCCGATGAAAATTGTCACACAATTTGAGCAGCGCGCCTTGGATGGCAATGCTTGTATTGAACTTTTTAACCGTCTTCGATTAAACCAGATGTCTTAATATGTCAGCTTCCAAACCTAAAGCCAAAAAGAACAATAAGGTGAGATCTTCCTCATCTTTCAAAGGAATTGTTTTAGTACTGATTGGTATTGCTTTGATCCTGGGGTTAATCCTAAAGAGCAGTTTGTGGAAAGATTATCCTGTTGAAGGAAAAAAACAGCTGCTCGCGATTGAATCTGGTCAAACCTATTCCGGTTTCATTGATCGCCTGGCCAAAGAAGATCAGGTGAGTTTTCCGATCATCCTTAAACTGTATCAGCGCATCATGATTCATGACACCATGAAAGCGGGCGTGTATGAAGTACGTCAAGGCATGAGTATTCGTCAGGTATTGGAAATGATTTCCAATGCAGACAATGCCCAGATGAGCCGGATTCTGGTGATTGAAGGCACAACATTTAAACAGCTGGTCGATATCCTGAAAAAAAATGATCTGGTTACCAAGGAAGTGCTGCATCTGCCTACTGCGCAATTACTGAAAGAACTCAATATTACGTATTCACATCCCGAAGGGTTGTTTGCACCGGATACTTACTTCTTTGCCAAAGGTGAAACAGACCGCAAGATTCTGACCAATCTGTATCAGCGACAGATGAAAATACTGGATGAAGCGTGGGCAAAACGCGCGGCTGATCTACCGTATCAGAATAAATATGACGCGCTGATTATGGCATCAATTATTGAAAAAGAGACCAGTATTGACCGTGAGCTGGAACAGGTTTCCGGGGTGTTTATACGGCGTTTAAAAAACGGTATGCGTTTACAGACTGATCCAACGGTAATTTACGGAATGGGTGACAGCTATAACGGTAATATTACCCGCAAGGATTTACGCACACCGACGCCGTATAATACCTATACCATTTCAGGTTTGCCGCCAACACCAATTGCCTTGCCAAGCAAGAAAGCCATTGAAGCAGCCATGCATCCGGATAATTCTGAGAATCTGTACTTTGTAGCGACCGGCGATGGTGGACATAAATTCACCACCAATCTGAATGATCACAATAAAGCAGTGCAGGAATATCTGACGATTTTACGTTCGAAAAGTAAGGAATGAGTATGTTTATTAGCTTTGAAGGCACAGAAGGTGTGGGTAAAACTACGCTCATTCGTTCGATCTATGCAGATTTTATCGCGCAGGGCAAGGACGTTATTCTCACTCGCGAACCGGGCGGAACACCAATGGCCGAGCAGATTCGTTCGCTATTGCTGACAGTGAATCATGAAGAAACCATGGCGCATGATACCGAGTTGCTGTTGATGTATGCAGCGCGTGCCCAGCATCTGGCACAAGTGATTCTGCCTGCATTAGAAGCCGGAAAGATTGTGCTGTGTGACCGTTTTAGCGATGCCAGCTTTGCCTATCAATGCGCGGGTAGGGGCCTGAGTGAAACCAAGTTGCAGGTACTGAATACCCACTTTGTTGCACGTATGCCAGACATTACCTTCTGGTTAGAAGCCCCTATTGAGCTGGGAATGAACCGTGCACGTGAACGTGGGGCACTGGATCGTTTTGAACAGGAGAAAGTCACTTTCTTTGAGAAAGTGAGGGCAGGTTATGAAAGCTTGTGGCAACGTTATCCAGAACGCATCAAACGTCTGGATGCGACCCAAACCCCTGAACAGGTATTTGAGCAGGCCTTAAGTTATCTAAAATAAGCTGAGTCTTAAAATACTTTTTTTATTTGAGTTTTCTCTAGGGTGATTCGTGAAAAATCTTCTATATTAAGATGAATATAGAAGATTTTTTATAATATGAGAACGACTAAAACTGAAATAGAACAATTTTTACAACAAGAGTTTCCACAAAGCCTGGAGAAGTGCCGGATTGAGGAAATTTCTCCGCGTGGAGCTACTTTGCTGTATCAGGTGAGATCAGAGGAATTGCGTCCAGGCGGCACCGTTTCTGGTCCAACCATGATGACCTTGGCAGATTTTGCTCTTTATGTTGCGATTCTGGGTGAAATTGGATTGGTCGGTTTGGCCGTGACCACTAACTTGAATATCAATTTCTTACGTAAGCCTTCAGGTGGAACCGATATACGCGGAGAATGTAAGCTGATCAAGGTCGGTAAGGCGCTAATTGTGGGAGAAGTCTGGATTTATTCGATAGATCATGAAGAACCTGTGGCGCATGTGACCGGAACATATTCAATTCCACCAAAACGTTAAATATTTGAAAGTTAGAAGACTAGCTATAAATAAAATAGCCTAAGCTAAATTGAAGCAAATAAAAATTTAAAAATAATAGGAGATATGCTGCCGATCAGCATATCTTCCCAGATTATTTAAATATTGACCAGTGGGGTTTCTACTTCAAAATTTGGTGGGGTGAGTACAGTTTTGCGTAGTTCAGGCAGTAGCGCTGGATAATCGAGCGTGAAATGCAGACCACGAGATTCTTTGCGGTGCATGGCACAGCGTACAATCATCTCGGAAACCAGTACCAGATTACGAAGCTCGATCAGGTTTTTACTGACCTGATAATCCTGGTAGTACTCGGTGATTTCTTTTTTTAGCATTTCAATACGATGCAAGGCACGTTCCAGACGCTTCGTGGTACGTACAATCCCGACATAATTCCACATGGTTTGCCGTAACTCATCCCAGTTTTGCAGAATTACCACATCTTCATCTGGATTAGTGACCTGGGAATCATCCCAAGCTGGTACTGCAGGAAAGCTATAGGCAGGATTGAAATGAGTTTGGATATGTTCGGCCGCACTCATACCATAAACAAAGCATTCTAAAAGTGAGTTACTGGCCATACGGTTAGCACCATGTAGACCGGTATAAGAGGTTTCCCCAATTGCATAGAGTCCGGCAATATCAGTCTGACTGTTTTCATCAACTACGACACCACCGCAGGTGTAATGGGCTGCCGGAACAACTGGAATCATGTCCTTGGTAATGTCGATCCCTAGTTCAAGTAAACGGGCGTACAGGGTAGGGAAATGTTCTTTGACAAAGCTTTCATCTTTATGGGTAATGTCCAGCCAGACATGCCGAATACCAAGACGCTTGATTTCATAGTCGATGGCACGTGCCACAATATCACGCGGTGCGAGTTCGGCGCGTTCGTCAAAACGCAGCATAAAGCGTTCGCCATCAGGCAGGCGTAGATAAGCGCCTTCGCCGCGCATTGCTTCAGTAATCAGGAAAGAACGTGCTTGCGGATGATAAAGGCAGGTCGGATGAAACTGGTTAAATTCCATATTGGCGACCCGGCAGCCGGCACGATAAGCCATCGCAATACCATCACCCGTAGCAATATCCGGATTTGAAGTATATAAATAAGCTTTCATGGCACCGCCACAGGCTAGGGCGGTAAATGGGGCCAAGAAGGTATGCACTTTTTCAGTTTGTTCATCCAGGGCATATAAACCCAGAGCACGATTATTACCGTCTAACCCCAGCTTTTGTGAACAGATCAGGTCAATCGCAATATAATTTTCAAAGATTTTAATATTCTGTTTTTCTTGAGCCCGTTGTACCAGGGTAGTGGAAATCGCCCGACCCGTGGCATCGGCAGCATGAATAATTCGGCGCTGTGAATGACCACCTTCACGGGTAAGATGTAACTGTTCCTGTTCGTCGAGGGTAAATTGCACGCCGTGTTTCAGCAAAAAATCAACTGACGGTTTCCCACCTTCTACTGTCTGTTTTACCGCTTCCATTTCACACAGCTGCGCACCTGCAATCATGGTGTCATCAATATGCTGTTCAATTGAGTCCATTTCATCCAGGACTGCGGCTACCCCGCCTTGCGCATAAAAGGTACTGGCATCTGTTAGGGTAGATTTCGCTAAGACTGCAATATTAAAATGGTCTGGGAGCGATAAGGCTAAACTTAAACCGGCACCGCCGCTGCCCACAATAATGACGTCAAATTGATGGGTAAGAGATGAATGAGACATGTCCATCAGCTAATTTTAAAAAAGTTTGGTAATAACAGCGCTTTTTTGTGCAAAAGGCAAGCATTGAAGTGCTCATTTATTGATGAAAAAAATTAATCAAAGTCTTAACTTAGGGTTTTGATAATGAGATATTGTCCAGAGCGACGTTTTGAAACATTTTATTACTTAAACTTTACAGTGTTTGTGATAAAACCTATTTACATAAATTTATCAACAATTTGAGTGAATAATTTATATGAAAATTCTAGACTTAAAAAAAGGATTATTTGCAGCGACCCTCACCATGAGTGCTGCACAGTTGCAGGCGGTCACGCCGGTTGATTTTTCAAATCTGGTGGAGCAGGTTAGTCCTGCTGTAGTTAGTGTCAATGTCGTTAAGAAAATGAGCGAAGAAGAGCTCTTACAACAACAAGTTCCGGAAATTCTGCGCCGCTTTTTTGGCAATCAGGTGATTATTCCGCAGCAGCGTATGCCACAGGAAAAGACAGGCTATGGCAGTGCATTCTTTATCAGCAAGGATGGTTATCTGCTGACCAATCATCATGTGGTTGAGGATGCTTCCAAAGTCACCATTACCCTGAATGACCGTCGTGAAATTGATGCCACTGTTGTCGGTAGTGATGCACGAACTGACGTAGCTTTGCTTAAAGTTAATGGCTCGAATTTTCCAGAATTACGCACAGGAGATGTCGGACGCTTACGTGTTGGTGAGCCTGTTCTTGCCATTGGTTCGCCATTTGGCTTTGATTATTCCGCTTCTGCTGGAATTGTCAGTGCCAAAATGCGCAACATGATGGGTGAAACTGCAGTCCCTTTTATCCAGACCGATGTAGCTCTAAACCCAGGTAATTCCGGTGGCCCTCTGTTTAACCAGCGTGGTGAAGTAGTTGGTGTTAACTCACGGATCTTTAGTGGAACCGGTGGGTATATGGGTTTGTCCTTCTCGATCCCGATTGATGTGGCGATGGAAGTTGCGGATCAATTGAAGAAGAACGGCAAAGTGACGCGTTCATATCTGGGGGTGAGTTTGCAGGATATCGACCGTAATCTGGCTGAGTCTTATAACCTGCCTAAGCCTGAAGGTTCTCTGGTGACTCAGGTTGCGCCAAATTCACCGGCTGCACGTGCAGGTCTGCGTGCCAGTGATGTCATTTTAAAATACAACGGTACCCCAATTTCACGTACCAGTGAATTGTTGAACTATCTGAACCGTACTGCACCCCAGCAGCAGGTACAGCTTGAAATTTTACGTGATGATAAACGTCGTAGTCTTTCAGCGACTTTAAGTGCGGCACCAGATGATACGCCAGCAAAAGCAGGCACGCAGACTCAGCCGAACAAAGGGCCAGTAATCGGAGTTTCAATTCGTGATCTTAGTCCGGCAGAGCTGGCGCAGTTAGAAATTAAAGGTGGGGTTGTGATTCAGGATGTACGACCAGGTGGTATTGCGGCACAGGCACGAATTATGCCGAATGATGTGATCACGCAAATTAATAACCAGAAAGTACTGAATTCCAATCAGTTTGTACAAGAGGTGTCTGAACTGAAAAAGGGTAGCATCGCGCGCGTGACCTTGATCCGTCAGGGTCAGCTTGCTGTGGTTGGCATGCGTATCTCATAAAATTGCTAGATTTTCATGAAAGACCGCTTGTATAAGCGGTTTTTTATTTTTTGCAATTTACCCCAGCGATAAATTCGGTAGACTCTATAACCTTAAAATCATGGAAAGGATAACAGCGAAGTGAGCGGTATTTTTGATCTTGATTTAAAGGTTCAAGCCAAACATATTGATGGATTAGGTCATGTGAACAATGTGATCTATGTGCAATGGATGCAGGATGTCGCATCAGCTCATATTGAAAAACTGGGCTTGGGATTAAAGCAATATGTGGAACTGAAACATGCCATGGTCGCGGTTGAGCATCAGGTGCAATACCGTAAGGCGGCTTTTGAAGGCGATGAGATTATTCTGCGCACCTGGCTGAATGATCTTAATGCCCTGTATTCCTTTAGACAATACGCATTTTATCGGCTCCAGGATCAGACCCTGTTGTTTACCGGCAGTACCCAGTGGGCCTGTATTGAAATGGCCACAGGGCGCCCAAAACGCATGTCACCGACATTTACCCAGGCATATCAGCCACTTTCAGAACATATAAATCCTTTTGATTTTTCCACTTTATATCTGGATTGAAAAGATTAAGCTCTCTAGCCTGATCAGGGTATCGGTCTAGCATTGAGGAGTAAATGGAGGTGGCAGTGATCTTCTACGTGTCGTGTTGATTGAGATTTCGCTTGACTGTGGCGTACATAAGGTGAGGGATAAAGGAAAAAATATAATTCTTTTTCTAGATCACCATTCTGCTATAATCCTTCGCAATTTCTATTCGGCTTTTGTTATGTAATATTTTTAAATTACATAGCGCGTTTTTTCTCAAGGTAACCCATGGCGCAAGCTAAAAAATCTGTTGATATTAAAAACATTCGTAACTTCTCGATTATTGCGCACATTGACCATGGTAAATCGACCCTAGCGGATCGCTTTATTCAAACTTGTGGCGGCTTGCAAGATCGTGAAATGCAGGCTCAAGTCCTTGACTCAATGGAGCTTGAGCGCGAACGTGGGATTACCATTAAAGCCACTTCGGTAACCTTGTACTATACTCATCCCAACGGTCAAGAGTATCAGTTGAACTTTATTGATACACCGGGACACGTTGACTTCTCGTATGAAGTATCACGCTCGCTCGCTGCCTGTGAAGGTGCATTGCTGGTGGTAGATGCAGCGCAGGGCGTAGAAGCACAGTCGGTTGCCAACTGCTATACCGCAATTGAACAAGGTCTGGAAGTACTTCCGGTACTGAACAAGATCGACTTGCCGCAAGCTGAGCCTGAACGTGTGATTCAGGAAATTGAAGATATTATCGGAATTGAAGCCACAGAAGCGCCGACCTGTTCTGCAAAAACAGGTTTGGGTATTGAGGGTGTGCTTGAAACATTGGTCAATGTAATTCCTGCACCTGAAGGTGATCGCGAAGCGCCGTTACAAGCACTGATTGTAGATTCATGGTTTGATAACTACCTGGGCGTCGTTTCTCTGGTACGTGTCAAGCAGGGTCGTGTGCGTAAAGGCGACAAGATGTTGATTAAATCAACAGGTCAAACGCACATCATTACTTCTGTGGGGATCTTTAACCCGAAACATACTGAAACAGGTATGTTGGAAGCGGGTGAAGTTGGTTTTGTCATTGCCGGTATTAAAGATATTTTCGGTGCGCCTGTCGGTGATACGATTACCTTGGCAACCACACCTGAAGTGGCAACATTGCCAGGCTTTAAAAAGGTGAAACCGCAGGTTTATGCTGGTCTATTCCCGATTGATGCCAGCGATTTTGAACCTTTCCGTGAAGCTTTGCATAAGCTACAAATCAATGACTCGGCCTTGTTCTTTGAACCTGAAAGTTCAGATGCACTGGGTTTCGGTTTCCGTTGTGGCTTCTTGGGTATGTTGCACATGGAGATCGTACAGGAACGTCTGGAACGTGAGTACGATCTTGACCTAATTTCTTCTGCGCCAACCGTAATTTATGAAGCGGTGATGAAGAATGGCCAGACAATTTATATCGACAGCCCATCCAAAATGCCAGATGGTTCAACGGTTGAAGATTTACGTGAACCGATTGCTGAATGTCATATCCTTGTGCCGCAAGAATACCTAGGTAACGTCATGACATTGTGTGTTGAGCGCCGTGGTGTGCAAAAAGACATGAAGTTTATGGCGAATCAGGTTTCCATTACTTTCGAAATTCCAATGGCCGAAGTGGTCATGGACTTCTTTGATAAATTGAAGTCATGTTCACGTGGTTTTGCCTCACTCGACTATAACTTTGTCCGTTTTGAAAGCTCATCTTTAGTCAAAGTAGATGTCTTGATCAATGGTGAAAAAGTCGATGCCTTGGCGATGATCTGTCACCGTAACGATGCACGCCATCGTGGTATTGCATTGGTTGAAAAGATGAAAGACTTGATTCCACGTCAAATGTTTGATGTGGCGATTCAGGCGGCAATTGGGGCGCAAATCATTGCCCGTTCTACTGTAAAAGCCATGCGTAAAAACGTATTGGCGAAATGTTATGGTGGTGACGTGTCACGTAAGAAAAAACTTCTGTCTAAACAGAAAGAAGGTAAGAAGCGCATGAAACAGGTGGGTAGTGTAGAAATCCCGCAAGAAGCGTTCTTAGCCGTATTAAAAGTCGAACGCTAAAATAATAAGGATATAAGCCCATGGATTTTGATTTTAATTTGATTCTTGTGCCTGCGACTCTGTTTTTTGTCGCAGTATGGTTGCTAGACAAGTTTGTCTTGAAACAAAGGCAAACCCGGGGCAAGGGTAACGAGAATTTCATTATCACTTGGGCTTATGATTTTTGGCCGGTACTTGCCATTGTGCTAATCCTGCGTTCATTTTTATATGAGCCTTTTAATATTCCATCCGATTCGATGGTGCCGACCCTGGAAACTGGCGACTTTATTCTGGTGAACAAGTTCGACTATGGCATCAAACTGCCTATTGTGAATACCAAAATTATTGATACTGGTAGTCCAGAACGTGGTGATGTCGCGGTGTTCCGTTATCCGCCTCAACCTTCCATCAGCTATATCAAACGAATTGTCGGCTTGCCAGGTGATCATATTGTTTATGATCATGGTCAGCTGAGTATTAATGGAAAAAAAGTAGCAAAAGTTCCGGTTGAGTTTAGCCGCGAAAAAGACCGTTTAGATACACCGACAGCTATTTATCATAAAGAAACCCTGGGTGAACATACTTTTACCATGCGTGAGCTGGAAGGGGTTAATGTTGCTCGTCAGGCACCTTATATTAACTATCTGGAAAATGGTAAATATTCAGGTGAAAATGGTTTATATTGGGAAGTAACAGTGCCAGAAGGTCACTACTTCGCGATGGGGGATAATCGCGATCAGAGTGCTGACAGTCGTTTCTGGGGGCTTGTTCCGGAAGAAAACTTAACAGGTCGTGCATTCTATATCTGGATGCATAAAGAACCTGGCTTTAAATTGCCATCGTTTAGTCGAAACGGAACAATTGATTAATTGTTTCAAGCAGGAAAATAAAAAATGAGACATCAACAAGGTGCTTCTTATATTGGGGTTTTAATTGCAATCGTGGGCTTTGCATTTCTTGCAAAAGTGGCGATTGCGGTGTGGGGGCCATACTTTGATGATCGTATGGTCGATGGTGAGATTGAGGCGCTGTTAAAAAGTGCTCCTGCAAATATCACGCCGGAGAAATTTAATTCTGATCTGTCTAAGCGTTTAGAGATGAATAATATTCGTAATTTTGACATTAAACAGAATGTTATTCTCGATAATGCGCAAGCGATGGTCGTAAGAAAGAATTATGAAGTTCGTAAGAATTTCCTAATGAATATCGATTTAGTGATGAAGTTTGAGAAAGAGTTTGATCAAAGCACAGTCAAAGCTAAATGATGAACGTCTTGCCAAACGAATCGGCTATCAGTTTAAACAGGCTGATTTGCTGAAACTGGCATTGACTCATCGTTCAGTCAGTCATAAACACAACTACGAACGCCTGGAATTTCTGGGCGATTCGCTTTTAGGGATGATCATTGCGAATTATCTTTTTAATGCCTATCCAAGCGAAAATGAAGGCCGGTTGACGCGTATGCGTGCCACCTTGGTTCGTCAGGAAGCATTAGGGAAAATCGCCAATGATTTAAAGCTGAGCCAGAATTTAATTCTGAGTACCGGTGAATTGAAATCTGGTGGTCATCATCGTGAGTCTATACTGGCAGATACGGTAGAAGCTATTATTGGCGCGATCTATGTCGACTGCGGTGATCTCACCGTGCTAGAACCGATTGTGTTAAAATGGTACGAACCCTATTTAGACCATATTGAGCCGACAGACCAGCTTAAAGACCCTAAATCCCGCTTACAAGAGTATTTACAAGCACGTAAGAAACCTCTCCCGGTTTACGAGGTTGTGGATATTCAAGGTGATGCACCCAATCAGCATTTTAAAGTGGAATGCCAGATTGCGGGATTACCGACTATGCAAGGCGAAGGTGCGAGCCGGCGTTTTGCTGAACAAGCCGTTGCGGCGGATATTTTGAAACTTTTGGAGAATAAGTCTTAATGACTACTCATTCCGATCACATTGATGCTGATCACGAGTCGCAAAGCGACAGTCACGACCTGGTAAATCAATTTTTTAGCGCACAAGGCACCGAAATCCCATCGGACTATCGCAGTGGTTTTGTTGCCATTGTAGGTCGCCCGAATGTGGGTAAATCTACCTTAATGAACCATATACTGGGTCAGAAACTTTCGATTACCTCACGTAAACCACAAACTACACGTCATAAAATCGTGGGGATTGATTCACGTGAAAAATCTCAGGCGGTATTTGTCGATACGCCAGGGATGCATAAAAAAGAAGTCCGTGCCATCAATAAAATGATGAACCGCGCAGCGCACTCTGCACTGCGTGATGTTAATCTGGTGCTATTTGTAGTAGATGCCCAGAAATGGACACCAAATGATGAGCTGGTTCTGGAAAAGCTAAAAAACGCTGAAATGCCAGTGATTCTGGTGATCAACAAGCTGGACACCTTTGAAAACAAGAACGAAGCTTTGCCGCTTATTCGTGAACGCGAAAAGCTGATGAACTTTGCGGAAATCGTGCCGGTATCTGCGCTTCGTGGTGCCAATCTTGAACATTTACGTGACACGATTGCCAAGTATCTTCCATTCCAGCCACCACTGTATTCGCTGGATCAACTGACCGATCGTTCAGAGCGTTTCCTGGCATCTGAAATTATCCGTGAAAAGATCATGCGTCAGCTGGGTGAAGAGCTTCCATACGATTTGACCGTTCAGATCGAATCATTTAAAACTGAAGAACCGGTCTTGAATGAAAAAACCGGTCGTATGAAAGCCGCCTGTACCTATATTGATGCTACGATTTTTGTCGATCGTCCGAGCCAGAAAGCGATTGTGATTGGTGAGAAAGGTGTCAAACTGAAAAAAATCGGTATGGATGCGCGTCTCGATATGGAAAAAATGTTCGAACAGAAAATCATGCTGACGCTTTGGGTGAAAGTTAAAGGTGGCTGGTCTGATGATGAGCGTGCATTAAAAAGTTTAGGTTATAGTGATATCTAAGCGATAAAAATTTGTAAGACCCTTTAAGGAATGCCGTGATGATAAAAGTGTTAGCAGTCGTTACATGTATTGTATTTCTGCAAGGCTGCATTCATAAAGTAGTCACGGTTCCTGTCAAAGTGGCTTATAAAACCACAAAAGTCGCAGTCAAAGGCACTGCGGCTGTTGTGGGTGCCGTCATTCCTGATGGGGATGACGAAGAAGATGAGAAAAAATCAAAAAAGAATAAAGATTAAAGAAGTAATCTATGCGTAATGAAGTACTGCATGGATATTTAATTCATCATCGCAAATATCGCGATCGCAGCCATATCGTACATTTATTTACCCAGGAATATGGCCGTATCGACGGGATTTTAAGGCAGACACCGCCGCCGCAATATCAGCCCATTCGTTTGCAAGCCTCAGGTAAGTCAGAACTCAAAAATTTTACGAAGCTGGAAATTGTTAATCAGCCCATTTTCTTTTTCGGGGATGCATTCTTTTCAGGATTTTATCTGAATGAGATTCTGCTGCGACTGTGCCCACTTGAAGTCGAAATGCCGCAAACTTTTGCCAAATATGGCGAAACTCTAGTGGCCTTGCAGCAGCTTTCTACGCAAATTGATCCGAATACTTATCTCAAGCAGATCTTGCGTCAATTTGAACATATCTTGTTGGAAGAACTTGGCTATGGTCTGGATTTTTCAGTCGATGCCAATCAGGCGCAGATTAATCCTGAGCAACATTACTATTTTCAGCTTAATGATGGTTTCATGCCCTCTGCCAAAGTTTCACGTTCGACCATGTCTGGACAGCAGATTTTAACTATGCTGAGCCATGAAAATGGTAGGGATTTTAATCCAGAACAGTTACAATTATTGACGAAGCTTTATCGACAGGTCATCACTGCCTTACTCGGTGATCGACCACTCAAAAGTCGGCAATTGTGGATCCAAAATTCTCAATCTCAATCGTAGTTAGGAAAATATTATGGCTGCATTACTTGGTGTCAATATTGACCATGTCGCAACTTTAAGACAAGCACGTGGTACGACGTACCCAGACCCAGTCAATGCTGCATTGATCTGCGAACAGGCGGGGGCAGAGGGCATTACCCTGCATTTGCGCGAAGACCGTCGTCATATTCAGGATGATGATGTACGTCGTATGCGTCCGGTATTGACCACGCATATGAATCTGGAAATGGCGGTGACGGATGAAATGGTCACTTTTGCTAAAGAAATTCAACCGCAGCATGTCTGTTTCGTGCCTGAAAAGCGCCAGGAAGTGACTACTGAAGGTGGTCTGGATGTGGTTGGCCATTTTGAAGATGTGAAAAAAGCCACTCAAGAACTGACTGCGATTGGCTGTGATGTGTCGTTATTTATTGATGCAGACATTGCCCAGATTGATGCTGCAGTTGCTTGCGGTGCACCGACGATTGAAATCCATACTGGTGCCTATGCCGATGCAGAAACTCCAGAAGCGCAACAAGCGGAACTTGAACGCATTGTGAAAGGTGCTGAATATGCTGCATCTAAAGGTCTGGTGGTGAATGCAGGTCATGGTCTGAATCTGGAAAATGTCACTCCGATTGCTGCGATTCCGCAAATTCATGAATTAAATATTGGTCACTCAATTATTGCAGATGCAGTTTTTGTTGGTCTGGCGCAAGCTGTACAACAAATGAAGGCTGCAATTAAAGCTGCGCGTTAAGATTTCAAGAAACATATGTCAAATAATGATTACGATGAACTCATGAAGCCTGTGATTGGTTTCCTGGGTTGTGAAACTCCTAAAGCCTGGGTGGATGAAGCATTAAAAAATTTAGATATTTTGATGCAAGACCATGCCAACTGTGAAAAGAAAGCCGCCAGTACCGCGATGAACCTGATGTTCCGTTACAGTTTCTTTGTGGATTTGCAGGTCAAGCTGGCACAGCTGGTCCGTGAAGAAATGCTGCATTATGAGCAGGTACTTGAACTAATGGCAAAACGTGGTCAGCAGTGGACTGGTCTCAGTGCAGGACGTTATGCCGGTGGCTTGCGTAAAGAAATCCGTACTTATGAGCCAGAAGCACTGATTGAT
The DNA here is from genome assembly GCF_048147925.1 of Acinetobacter sp. 226. Taxonomy (NCBI): domain Bacteria; kingdom Pseudomonadati; phylum Pseudomonadota; class Gammaproteobacteria; order Moraxellales; family Moraxellaceae; genus Acinetobacter; species Acinetobacter sp. 226. The sequence continues at coordinate 72,949 of NZ_JAYWYX010000010.1, forward strand.
GTGTTGGTGATTGGTTCATTTGTAGAAGCACGCTCCTGTGAACGTTTCTATGCACTTGCACCGCATGTTGATGAAGAGCTGGGGCGTTATTACCGTTACTTGCTCAAGTCTGAATTGCGTCATTTTGAGGACTATTTGGCCTTGGCGATAGATGTGGCAAGAGAGGCGAAGCTGAAAAATCCAAAAGAGGATATTCAGGCACGGATTGAGCATATCAGAGAAGTGGAAAAGAATCTGATTTTAAGCCCTGATGATATGTTCCGCTTCCATAGTGGCGTGCCAGTGAAAGCTGCTTAAAACTTCCTTTAAAAAAATCCTCCAAATTGGGGGATTTTTTACGATTCTAGAAAACTTAATTAGATATCTTTCAAACTTTAAAATAGCCTAAGCAGTTTATATGTATCTCATAATATTTTACCGATTAAAAGCAAACACTATTTAGGAATAAGTTAATTATTAATAATCAGAAAATCGGTATTGGTTAAATATGAAGATACGCAAATCTGATTAAGAGCCGGCTTATGAATCGCGAACATTCTAGTTTTATAAAGGAGCGAGAGTGGGGTAAATGATGAAAATCTTTTATTTGAGTAAAATATTAAAGCAATAAAAAAGCCCAAGTCTTAATTGCTTGGGCTTTCTTGAATTTGGCTCTCCCACCTGGGCTCGAACCAGGGACCTGCGGATTAACAGTCCGTCGCTCTACCGACTGAGCTATGGGAGAATCTGAATGCGATTATAGAGAGATTTCAGCAGGGGTCAAGCAAAAACTGTCATATTTCTAACAAATTCAATTTATATGATTTTAATTTAAACAATCATATAAAATTCATAAAAAAAGCTTGTCAGAATAAATATCACTTGCTAGATTAAAAATATAAAGTCGTTTGACCAGATGGTCAAACAGTGTGGATTTAAACCTACTTGCCAGCACAAAAATGGCTAAACCGGAGAAAGCGAATGAATACGCTCACCATCCCTCAAATTTTCTCGCAGCTATCTTTTTATCAAGATCATTATCTCGAAATCATTCAAGATTCTACCCAATATTTTACTCCTGTTACTGGTGCTGAAATCCGTTTATGGCCCTTAGCTGCAAAACAGTTGTATTTGGGTGACTTGCTACAATTGTGGTTTGCAGAAAAATGGCTGGTTGAAAAAGAACGCCAATTCAGCTTTGAAGTATTCCTTAATGTGCCTGAAACACAACCAAAAGAGCTCTTTATTTATGCTATTTCAGGCAATTTACTAACTGGTACAAATCAGTCTAAAGTTTGGCAGGCCTCTTCTGCGCAGACCCAGAAACTGAGTGTGGCAAATGTCTCCAAACATTATTTTGAGTATTGTGCTCTGTCCCGCCCCAAACCTGCCAAAGTGCCGCAGAAAGGATGGTGGATACTGTAAATCCCTGATTAGGGAAGCTGACTCGTTTAACGTGTAATTACACAGGCGGCGGTTGCGTAAGCATAAAGCTCGCCATTTTCATCGATGATTTTTCCTTCTGAGATTCCTAGTTTTTCGCTAAGGTTAATGACCTTACCAATGGCATTTAACGGTTTATTTTGCGGGATGGGACGACACATTTTAATATTGAGATCAACAGTGCCGTATTTGGCGCCTGCTTCTAAAAGTGTATGAATTGCACAGCCTGTTACGGTATCCAGTACAGTCGCAGCAAAACCCACGTGTACATTACCCAGCGGGTCTAAATGGTGTTGATCTGCTTGTACCTCGAACGTGATCTCACCACTTTCAATTAAGGTAGGGCGCATTGGAATGGTTTGGCTCATGGTTGGCGGGGGAATTTTCCATCCATCATCGCTTGTATCATTTCAAAACCTGAAAGATTCTTAATATCCATTGCTTGTCCTTATTATTTTAATTTCTAGATTGGAGCTTAAATTCTAGGGAGGTGTAGATTGGATTCGCAATTGAAATTTGTATAAGGAAATGTACAAAGATTTTAAGTTATACCTAATACGTTAAAATGATTAAAAATAATAATACCGATGAGAAATAGCCATGAAAGCAAAATATTTATGCGATGCTACTCAATTTGAAGTAGAGCTTAAAAACCACGAAGTGGTAGCATGTCATTATTCGAGGTGTCGCCGCTAGACCTGATGAAACTTTAATGTCTGTTGATATAAAAAATATTCATTTTATTGACTAGCAGCATTTATCAGTCATCAATATTTTCGAATGGGTGGAATAATCCCAGGAAAAAATGACAGAAGCTGAAGTTATTGTTATGTTTCAGCAGCCTGATTCCTGAAAATAATACGATTGAGATAAGTAAAGAATGAATCTGTTGTATCTGGTGAAAATATTCAATATGAAGCTAAAGCTCTCTCTAAATCATTACAAACCCGCAAGTAAAAAATACGATTCCTGTCAAAGGGTCAAACTTTATTTTCGTAGAGCGATTAAAAACTCAAAAGAATAAATTGCAATTTCTAAACTAATCGAATTATTCTTCTTCAGAAGAAAATTGAAGGCGGTTGCATAAATATTTTCTATAAAATTAATAAATTTAAAGAGTTATGGCACAAAAATAGTATACATTTTTACTGATATATCTCAGATCTAGATAATCTGCCAAAAAACGAAAATTTATAAAAAAATTAAAAATCGAGTGCTAGGGTAATGAAACAGTTTTTGCATCTTTGGGTGCCTATTTTTCTCAGTAATGCCATTATTATGCTAAGTGGTTTATTCGATGTGATTTTCCTGTCACATTTTTCACCTCAGCATGTTGCTGCTATGGCTGTGTGTCTTTCAATTTATTCATTGTGTTTTGTTTCAGGGATTGGAATTCTGCAAGGCATGATGCAAGAACTGGCTGAGGCCAAGGGGAGACAGGCTTTTTCTGATATACAGCGGATTGTGAAACAAGGTATTTTGATCGTACTTATCGTGTCTGTTTTGGCGGCTTGGCTATTTACCCATGCCACACCCTTACTCAATCTTTTAAAAGCCGATGATGAACTGCAAGCCCTGATTACACCATGTTTGTTGTTAATGGCATGGATAATTCCAGGACATCTTTTATTGCGTATTTTATATATTCTGACGCAAACTTGTGGACAGGCTAAACGGGTATTTTATGCCAACATTTTATATTTGATCTTCAAGGTTTTATTAGGATATTGCTTGATTTTTGGTATTGAAGGCTACATTGCTGCTTACGGTGTGCAAGGTGCTTTCATTTCAAGCTTGATCATACAATGGTTAATGTTATTTATTTATTATTTTGTATTTCTAGAGAAAAAATTAAGAATTCAATGGTCAGGCACATTTTTACATTGGGCTACCCTAATTAAAATTCTCAGAATTGGTGTGCCTAATGGTATTGTTACGTTTGTGGATGTATTTGCAGTCAGTGCGATTGCACTGCTGATTTTACCCCTGGGTGACATTGTTATAAATTCCCATCAAATTATGCTGGGTCTGTTGGGCTTGATGTTTATGGTGCCGCTGTCAATGGGATCTGCCTTTAGTATTTTGGTATCGACGAAAATTGGTGCAGAACATATTGAATCAGCATGGCAGTTAAGCAAAAAAGCAGTGGTAGTTGTTCTGTCGATTGGATTGTGCCTTGCTAGTTTTGTCTGGATATTTCAGCGTTGGATTATTGCTTTATTTAGTGGTGACCAGCAGGTATTGGCGGTGGCATTCAGTTTGATGATGCTCGTGTGTTGGATGCATATCTTTGATGCCATTCTGGTGATTAGTGTCAATATGCTGCGCTGCTGGAAAGAAGTGGTGTTGCCCATGTTTATTTTTACCACTACAGTTCTGGTGCTTGGTTTGGGTGGCGGCTGGTATATTGCCTATCATCCTATTTCATTTATGAATATTGATTTCAATGCTTTGGGAATACATGGCTTTTGGTGGATGCTTGCTATTGCCTATACGGTTGCTGCCTGTTTATGTTTGCTATGCCTGAGCCTAAAGTATCGATATTATATTCGTCGCACATAAAAAAACCCGCGAATTTCGCGGGTTTTTCAAATCTGATGTTTCAGTCAGATTATTTGGCAGCTTTTTCAGCTTCGATTGAAGCAATTGCTTCATCTACACCTTCGATAGAATCAGCAGCTTTCTTGATACGAGCAAGCGCATCTACCAGTACTTCGTCAGCAGTAGCGTAAGAGATACGCATGAAACCGCCTAGACCGAATGCATCACCAGGAACCACTGCAACACCAGTTTCCTCCAGTAACCAAGCAGAGAATTCTGTGCAAGATTTAAGACCTTTGGCACGAATTAACGGTTTGATGTTTGCATATGCATAGAAAGCACCATCAGCAGGAAGACAAGAAATACCTTTAATGTCATTCAAGCCATTTACAACCAGGTCATGACGGCGTTTGAATGCTTCAATCATTGGCTCTAGAACGTCTTGAGGACCATTCAATGCAGCTTCAGCAGCAACTTGTGAAATAGAAGTTGGGTTAGAGGTTGATTGAGACTGGATTTTCTTCATCGCACCAATCAGTTTTGCAGGACCCGCTGCGTAGCCGATACGCCAGCCAGTCATTGCATATGCTTTAGATACACCATTCAATACGATTGTACGATCGTAAAGGTCAGGTGCAACTGTTGCGATGTTGTAGAACTCGTCCTCCCAACGGATTGGTTCGTACATGTCATCAGATGCGATAAATACTTCTGGGTATTTACGCAGTACGTCAGCCAATGCTTCAAGTTCTTCTTTGGTATAGATCATACCTGTAGGGTTAGAAGGGCTGTTTAATACCACTAGACGAGTTTTGTCAGTGATTGCAGCTTCTAATTGTTCAGGCGTGATTTTGAAGCGTTGCTCTTCACCACATTTCACAATTACAGGTACACCTTCAGCGATGATGACCATGTCCGGGTAGCTTACCCAAAATGGTGCAGGAATAATCACTTCATCGCCTTTATTTAACAAAGCCAAAGCTAAGTTAAAAAATGATTGCTTACCACCACAAGATACTAGGATCTGGTTTGCTGCATAGTCTAGGTTATTGTCACGTTTGAATTTGGCAATAATGGCTTTTTTAAGACCTGGCGTACCGTCAACAGCGGTGTATTTGGTGAAACCGTTGTTAATCGCTGCAATTGCTGCATCTTTGATGTGTTGAGGGGTATCAAAATCTGGTTCACCTGCGCCCAAACCAATCACGTTATGACCTGCAGCTTTTAATTCAGCAGCTTTGTTAGTCACAGCAAGCGTAGGGGACGGTTTGATGGCATTCACACGATCAGAGAGACGTACGTCCACGGCAGTATTCCTTCTTATAGGGATAAAAAAATAAAAAGCACATTATCTTAGCCTAAAATGGTGCAGATAGGGCAAAAGAATTTAGAAAACTTTAAGGAAAAAATGGTGTACTGACCGAACTTTATCTTGAATTTCGATATGCTCGGAGTAGGAGAGAAGAGACTTGATACATCTCGGTCATGCATGTGGATGCATGAAATATAAAATAAAAATGGCCACTTTAAAGTGGCCATTGTGCTGCACTAAGATTGTAGTTATGCCGTAAAGCGTGACAAATCCTCTTCTGGACGTGCTGTTAAAATTTCCGCGCCAGTTTTGGTCACTAGAATTGTATGTTCGTATTGTGCCGATAATGAGTGATCTTTGGTGACTACCGTCCACTTGTCACCCAGTAATTTGGTTTTCCAGTCACCGCCATTGACCATCGGTTCAATGGTAAAGGTCATACCTTCTTCAAGGATCATACCGGACTCTGGCTGGCCATAATGCAGGACTTGCGGTTCATCATGGAAAGTCGTACCAATCCCATGTCCACAATATTCACGTACTACGCCAAAACGTTCGGATTCAACATACTGCTGAATGGCATGACCGATATCACCAATGGTTGAGCCCGGTTTTACAGTTTCAATACCACGGTACATGGCTTCTTGGGCTACATTACATAGACGGTTGGCAAGGATCGTGGTTTCACCACCGACGATGTACATCATATTGGTGTCACCATGATAGCCATCTTTAATCACGGTCACATCAATATTCAGGATGTCGCCTTTTTTCAATTTTTTGCTGTCTGATGGAATGCCGTGACATACCACGTGGTTCACAGAGGTGCAAATCGAATGTTGGAAGGCAGGTCGACCCGGTGCAGCACCATAGCCTAAACATGCTGGAATGGCCTGCTGCTGATTGACAATATAGTCATGACAAATCGTATCAAGTTCCAGTGTAGTAACACCCGGAACAATATGCGGTTTGATCATATCCAAAACTTCTGCCGCCAGTCGCCCCGCTACACGCATTTTTTCAATTTCGTCAGGGGTTTTGATAAGTCGACGTGGAGCTTGATAAGTGTTGTTCATGATCTCTAAAAACTTTTGGAAATTTGTGTGTGACTATGGTATAAATAGCCGCCCATTTTATCAAATGCTTTTTCGTGAATAAATTTCACGGGCTTTGTGCGATGAGGCAAAAAAATCCGCACATATATCGACACATTACTCTGGGTGCCCTTTGGGGTGGAGAATGCGGGTATATGGAGGCCTAACCCAAACTTTAAGGTAAAGAAAATGGCAGATTACAACGTAAGCATGCGCGACCTTCTTCAAGCTGGCGCGCACTTTGGTCACCAAACTCGTTTCTGGAATCCAAAGATGCGTGAATACATCTTTGGTGCGCGTAACAAAATTCACATCATTAACCTTGAGCACACTGTTCCTGCGTTAAATGATGCTTTGAACTTTGCTAACAACTTGGCTAGCAAAAAGAACAAAGTTTTGTTCGTTGGTACTAAGCGTGCAGCTTCTGCAATTATCCGTGAACAAGCTCAACGCGCTGGTCAACCATACGTAGATCACCGCTGGTTAGGTGGTATGTTGACGAACTGGAAAACACTTCGCCAATCTATCAACCGTTTAAAAGACCTTCAAACTCAATCTCAAGACGGTACTTTCGCTAAGCTCACTAAACGTGAAGCTCTAGAGCGTACTCGTGAGATGGAAAAACTTGAGCGTGGCTTAGGCGGCGTTAAAAACATGGGTGGTTTACCTGACGCATTGTTCGTAATCGACGTTGATCACGAAGCGATTGCAATCAAAGAAGCGAAGAACCTTGGTATTCCTGTAATCGGTATCGTTGATACAAACTCTAACCCAGACAACGTAGACTACGTTATTCCGGGTAACGATGATGCGATCCGTGCAGTAACTCTTTATGCTTCTGCTATGGCTGATGCGATTATTGCTGGTAAAGAATACGCTCAATCACAAGCAAATGCACAAGCTAAAGCAGAAGAAGCTCCAGCTTCTGAGGCTTAATGCGTTTGACGCTAGCTTGTCATTCTTGCGACATGTGATGGTGGCAAAGTAAGCGTTATGTATGCAGGCGGCCCATGAGAACTCCTCTGGGCCGTTTCTGTTCTAAAAAGAATTCATTTTCTACCGAATTTAGGAGATTAACATGACTGCAGTTACAGCAAGCATGGTTAAAGAATTGCGCGATCGTACTGGTCTAGCAATGATGGAATGTAAAAAAGCTTTGACAGAAGCGGGCGGCGACGTTGAACTGGCGATCGATAACCTACGTAAATCTGGTCAAGCAAAAGCTGCTAAAAAAGCAGGTAACATTGCTGCTGATGGCGCAATCACGATTGCTCAAGAAGGCAACAAAGCACTTCTTCTAGAAGTTAACTGCCAAACTGACTTCGTTGCGAAAGACGAAAACTTTGCTGGTTTCTCTGCGAAAGTTGCTGCTGCCGCTCTTGCTGCAAACGTAACTGAGCCTGCTCAAATTGCTGAATTGAAACTAGAAGATGGTACGACTGTTGAAGAAGCGCGTATCGCTCTTGTTCAAAAAATCGGTGAAAACATCCAAGTACGTCGTGCAAAAATTGTTGAAGGCGAAAACCTTGCAGTTTATAAACACGGTCTTAAGATCGGTGTTGTTGTTTCTTACACTGGTGATGAAGCAACTGGTAAAGGCTTGGCAATGCACGTTGCTGCGTTCAACCCGGTCGCTGTAAATGCTGAAGGCGTTTCTGCTGAGCTTATCGCGAAAGAGAAAGAAATCGCTGAAGCGAAAGCACTTGAATCTGGCAAGCCAGCAAACATCGTTGAGAAGATGGTTGTAGGTTCTGTTGAGAAATACCTGAATGAAGTTGTTCTTGAGCGTCAACAGTACGTGATCGACAACGACAAGAAAGTTGCTGACGTTCTTAAAGCAACTGGTACGACTGTAACTGATTTCGTTCGTTTCGAAGTTGGTGAAGGTATTGAGAAAAAAGCAGAAATGAGCTTCGCTGACGAAGTTGCTGCTGCTCAAGCTGCTGCTGCACAATAATTTGTCTCTTGACTAATTGTTGAGTAGAAAAAAGCCCCGTTTGGGGCTTTTTTTATGCCTAAAATTTGCGGGTTTAGGTCAGCAAATGATTTCTAAAAATTTAATAAAGGTTAAGATAAAAAAATATGCGTAAATCATCATGTCACCCAAAACACATGTTGCTTTAGTTTCGATTATTACCCTTTGTGATGCGTTATATGTCTATCTTGAAGAGCATGAATAGAGTGGAAAATTCAATGGGATTGACTGCGATGCAATATGAGACCAAGTGAAAGCGTTCAGATCATAGCTTAAACCACTAGAAAAGAGCCTATCAATAAGGCTCTTCTCATAGGATAAATCGAATGTAGCATCAGATGCTCATGATTGTGCTGTTATGACGAGATTTCCATTTTGGTAGGATTTTACCTAGGTAGGCATCCATGCACCAAATTGGGCCAATGAGAAGGAATTGGAGGTCTTTAAGGAAAGAAGGCTTTTTCCCTTCAACTTTGTGCCCATAAAATTGTCCAATCCAGGCCAAGACAAACAGGGCGATAAAGAAACCGGTACCCACTGGCAGAATCCAGATGAGCCAGGCCATGACCAACGTCAACGTAGCCATGGCCACAGCCAAAACAAGATCCAGACGTGCATAGAAGATAAAAGCCAAAATCAGTAACAGGGCAGTCAGTAAGGCGCTAAAATGCGCCAGAATGCCAATAATCGAAAAATAGATCGTCGGTACGCAGACCCAGTGAATCAGTTTATTGGTTTTATTTTGGTGGCTGTCACTATATTCATCAAACCATTCAGATATTGTTTTCATTCTTCGCTCCCTTCCATGAACATGTTTTGCGTATCAGGCAATATAAATCAGAATTTGCATGCGGTCAAAAGTTAATCATGTAGGCAAATGAATTTTATCCGGTCTTAGGAACATGCCAAAATTTCTCTGAAATCGTTTAAAAATAGCGTTAAACCATACTGTTTGTATTCTCATACACTATCAAGTGCAATAAAAAAAGCCACATTGCTGTGACTTCTGTTAAATGTGTTGCAGGTCAAACCTTAAGAATTTGGACCAGCGACACGCTCAATACTGACTTTTGCAGTACCGGCACTGGTAATACCTAACTGTTTTGCAGCACCGTAAGATAAATCAACGACACGGTTACCATGGAAAGGACCGCGGTCATTAACTTTCACCACGACGCTTTTGCCGTTATTACGGTTGGTTACACGAATATAGCAGTTCAATGGCAGGCTACGATGAGCAGCAGTCATTGCGTTCATGTCAAAGGTTTCACCGCTTGCAGTTTTACGGCCGTGGAATTGACGACCATACCAAGACGCTGTACCAGTCTGACTGAATTTACGTACAGTATTTGAAGCCACTGTATTCAGTTTTTCAATCACTGAAGGCTCTTCTGCAGGAATTTCAATTTTCGCTGCGATAGTTTCACGGCGAACTTTATCGCCAGAACGCTCAGTGATTGAAAGGCTGTTCAAATTGGTGAAATTTGAATTGAAGCTTTGAGCTTCTTTATTGAGTACTCGCGTTGCAAGGCGCGAATTATCATTTTCATTGGTGAATGAAGATGATGGAACCATATCTGCCTGCGATTGCGTCAGCGTGACAATCGTGGCAATGGCCATAAAAGACTTCAAAATTGAAGAATGCATCGAATCAACTCCTAACAGCATACCTATTTGGTTGTTCATAAATGGCTGAAAAACCATGTAAACATGCCTGATATTTAACTTATGCAACTACATTTAACGAAATGGATAATATTCATGCTGACAACACCCTGTCTAGTGTTTAATTAAAATAGTTAAAAAAAGAACGCAAAATAAACAATGGTTGATTAAAAAATAATCAATATTGTAACATAATATTAAAATTGCTTAAAATATGCTCAAATTGGTCCATAAAAATGTTGACTTTCATAATTTGTATTAATTATTAGTGTTAACGGTTGGTAATTTCCGTACCTAATAACCACAATGCAGTAGCATACATACGGCTGCGATTATAGGTGGTAATCACTTGAAAATTTGGATAAGTGATGTAGTAAATCGGGCCATAATTCTCTTGTAATTGAATCACATTGACCAAATCCAGATCATCAATTTTTACAATCGGATTCATCGGGCTAATGCCTTGAGTTTTGAGTACACCATAAGGGATAGGCTGGGTGAGATCCTTGGCAATTACTACATCTGGATTTGAACCGGTATAACGTGCCGGAAAGGCAATCGGCTGATTACGTTGCCAGCCATGCTGTGCCAGATAGTTGGCAATCGAACCTATCGCATCTACTGCTGAATTACGCAGGTCAATATGACCATTACCATCGTAGTCCACACCAAACTTTGGAATATTGCTAGGCATAAACTGTGGATAACCGACAGCGCCGGCATATGAGCCCACTATAGAAGAAGTTGCCACCCCATCTTTATAAGACCAGGCAATCAGGGCAGCCAGTTCATCCTGAAAATACTGGGCACGGCGCTCATAACCAAAACCTAAGGTTGCCAGAGCATCACGAGTGATAAAAGAACCCTTGTTGCTACCAAAACCGGTTTCCACGCCTAAAATGCCTAGAATGATTGATTGCGGCACACCAAACTGCTGTTCAGCACGGTTAAGCGTATCCGCATATTGCTGTTTAAAACGTACGCCACGCTGAATGGTAGATTCAGACAGAAAATTGGTCTTATACGAATACCACGGCTTACTTTCACCTGGGCGATTCATGATGTTGATGATATTGGGCAGGTTACGCGTCCCGCTCATGGCTGAATCGACTTGCTGGGCACTCAGTCCATAGCTTTGCATGGCATTTTGCTTAAAACTTGCGTAAGAAGGATGATACTGGAAATCGTTGGCCAGGCTAAAACTGCTAAGACCAAATGCAGTGAATATGATTGAAAGCTGTTTCAACTTTTTATAAAAATCCGATTTCAACATCTTGCTACGATTTCCAGTTTTTTTAGATGGGTTGCTGGCGATGTCATTTGAATCATGCCATGAAAAAGATTGATAAATTTTTTCAATCTTAGGGCTTAAAGTGCCAGATTAAAGATAACATTCGGATGATTAAGAGACCTAGCCGCTTATACAAAAATAGCGAAAGTTTGGCTATTTTTGCGGCAGTATGGCTTGCGCGGCAGCTTATCTGTAACAATCTATTTCACTGATCATAAAAAAGCCTGACAAAAGTCAGGCTGGTTTCTCAAGATTTACAGAAAATCAGAGATTAGACTATCCAAAACTATTCTGTATAGAACAAAGTGTCGTGATATTCGGCCATGGCGCGCAGCTCATCTTTATTCAAATTCAGAATGATTTTATCTGCTGCCATATTAATGGCTTTGATCACTGCAGATGCGCCAATATCTGCAGCCTTACGTTTGATCATGCCAAGATCCAGGGTTTTATTAAAGTCGACCATAAAATGTCGTACTGTCGCTTCACCAAATTGCTTGTAAAGATTGCTAAATGCCTGTTTGTCGATACTCTGACCGGCTTTGAGTTCCGCATAATGATGTTTCAAATTCGTCACCAGATTGGCATCGAGCGACTCACCGACACGTAAATGTCCATCAGGATCTTTAAACAGGCTGCGCTCAGAGAAGGTAATGGATTCTCTAACCACCTCATTCGGCGCTTTACTCAAAAGCTGCTTCAGTAACACTGCAACAGTCGACTTGATATAACCTGCCAGTTTTTCCGCAGTATCGCGTTTATCGCTGGCAGGAAAGCGACGCACCAGCTCGGTGAGAATCGCATCAATAATTTCATCATTGATCATTAATGCAGTTTTATCACGCAAGGGGTAAAGCGGTTCACTGGAATTTTTGTTTTGTTGTGCAGTCTGAATTGTATTTAAAAGCTCTGCAGAAGGAATAAACCCAAAAAATGGCATTGTTAAACCTCAATGTTTTTATTGTCGCGCTAAACGAATAGGGCGAGGCATCCATGTTAAATCTGATACACGGCAAGGGTTGATATCCAATCCACCCCGGCGTGTATAGGTCGCGTAAACCATCAGCTTTTCAGGTTTTAGCTGTTGCCAGATATCGGCAAACATTTGTTCCACACATTGTTCGTGGAAACCATTATGCTGACGGTAGGAAATAATATAAGCTAAAATGCTCTTATAACAAGGTTTTTTACCCTGATAACGTATAAAAACTGTTCCCCAGTCCGGCTGGCCAGTAACTGGGCAGTTACTTCTAAGTAAATGTGAATACAGCTGGATTTCGCCTTCTGCTGCATCATCCGAATCCAAAGCCAATAAACTGGCATCTGGATAATTTTTCAGGCGCTCAGGTGTAAGCTCATCAATACAGATGCCTTCAGGTTTACTAATCTCTAACTCATCGACCTGAAACAGTTGCAGTTTGACTTCAGCCTCGGCCGCAACAGATAAATCTTTTTCTACGATCGCGATAAAGGCATCTTTAGATGCAAATTTGGCAAAATTCAGGCTATTAAAATACAGCTTCAAGGATTTGGATTCGATCAGATTCGGCGAGGACGCTGGCAAGCTGATCCGTCCAATAGCGACTTGCGGCACACCCGCTGGATTTAACCAGGAAATTTCAAATACATGCCACCAGTCAGTACCTTGCTGAATCGCTTCAATATGTGCGTATTGTTCACGGGCAGGCGCGCGCGAAATTGGAAACAGAACATCAGGCTGATATTCAGTAGGATAATTGGTATCTTTACCAAGGAGAGATTGTTCTACACTCATTATTCACGCATTCCTGAACCACGGGAGAGTAAATGATAGGCCACTGCATACAGCACGGCACAACATAAGGTAATCACTGTCAGTGAAACGCTGACATTGACATCGCTATGTCCTAAAATGCCATAGCGGAAGGCATTGACCATGTATACGACAGGATTAATCAAGGATAAATTTTGCCAGAATGGACTTAAGCTCGATATGGCATAAAACACACCGCCCAAATAAGTTAGTGGTGTTAATACAAAAGTGGGGATGATCGAGATATCATCGAAAGATTTAGCATAAACAGCATTGATAAACCCACCCAAAGAAAACAGCAGGGACGTAATCAAGACGGTATATATAGTCACAAACCAGTTGGTGATATATAAGTCAGCAAAAAATAAGCTCACTGCACTGACAATGATTGCAACCAGTATCCCACGAATCACACCGCCCAGCACATGACCCCATAAAATGGCATGCATCGGTACGGGACTCATGATCAGTTCTTCAATGCTTTTCTGGAATTTTGAGCTGAAGAAGCTGGAAGAGACGTTGGCATAGCTGTTGGTGATCACGGCCATCATAATCAGACCGGGCACAATGAACTCCATATAACTATAGCCGCCCATTTCTCCAATGCGTGAGCCGACCAGATTACCGAAGATCACGAAGTACAAGCTCATGGTGATTGCAGGTGGCAACAGGGTCTGCGGCCAGATGCGCATAAAGCGACGGACTTCTTTATAGACGATGGTATATAAAGCGACGCTGAGTTGATTAATGTTCATTGCGCAGCTCCATCCAGATTTTTCTCGACCATTTTCACAAAAAGTTCTTCCAGACGGTTGGATTTATTGCGCATGCTGCGCACCTGAATATTCTGTGATTCCAGCAACTGGAACAGATCATTCATGGTGTGTGCCTTATCCATGGTGATTTCTAAAGTCATCGGATCGATCAGGTTAAAACGCACGCCGATAATATCCAGATGCAGCGGTTCAATCGGTTCGGCCAGATCGAAAATAAACGATTCTTCATTGAGCTGACTCAGGAAGTTTTTCATGGTGGTATCTTCTTTAATCACACCGCGGTCAATAATTGCAATGCGGCGACACAACATTTCTGCTTCTTCCAGATAATGCGTGGTCAGAATGATGGAAGTACCTTGTTCATTCATCTCGTTCAAAAATTCCCACATCGAACGACGCAACTCGATATCAACACCTGCAGTCGGTTCATCGAGAATCAGCAGTTTCGGTTCGTGCATCATGGCGCGCGCAATCATCAGGCGGCGTTTCATCCCGCCCGATAACAGGCGGGCCTGAGTGGAACGCTTTTCCCATAAACCCAGTTTGGTCAGATAAATCTCCGCCCGTTGCTGTGCAATTTTTTTTGGAATGCCATAATAGCCTGCCTGAGTCACTAAAATATCGAAGGTCTTTTCAAACTGGGCAAAGTTGAATTCCTGAGGGACCACACCTAGGCATTGTTTGGCCTGTGAAGGGTGGGTATCCAGGTTGTAACCAAAAATCTCGACGGTACCGGATGTTTTTTTTGTTAATGAGCTGATAATACCAATGGTGGTCGATTTTCCTGCGCCATTGGGACCCAAGAGTGCATAAAACTCACCTTCTGGTACATTTAAGTTAATTCCTTTCAATGCCTGAAAGCCATTGCGATAGGTCTTCGACAAATCCCTTAAGATCAGTGCATCAGTCATGAATATCTCAAATGGTGAAAAGTTGAGATATTGTGAGTGATCTAGCAAAATAAGCCAAGTGATTCACATGCAATTCTGTGTTGCTATTTTGGAACATTGTATAAAGCTTAAGCATAAAAATGATGAAGTTAGAGATAGTTGCTTTACCTTATGCTTTTTTTTGTTATGATGTGCGCGATCCAAAAAAGATGCGCTCATAGCTCAACTGGATAGAGTACAGGTCTCCGAAGCCTGTGGCGTGGGTTCGAGTCCCGCTGAGCGCACCACTACTTCTTATAAAATCAATATCTTATTTATACTTTGGCGTAATTTTGGCGTAATCCATATTTTTAAGGGTAATTCTTTGTTCACTAAATTCCTAAAATTAATTTGTGGAAAAACTTTCATTTTTTCTTTACGTCACCAAAAAACCAAAGATTCACCTGTGTTAAACAACCAAGAACTAAACAATAAAGACAATTCTGATCAATTAAATGATAAGTGCCTATGTAACGCCAAGGATGGAGAATTTAGGCCATTCTCAATACAGTTGAATAAAGATGATGAGCTAAAGGAAGAAATAAAAGAAAAAATTAGTGAGCTAAAGTCAGTTTATAGGCTGAGCATAGAAACACGAAATTTTGAGATCACAAACTTAATTCACAGGAATAATTTTTTTATGTTATTCCAGGGTGTTTTATTGGCTGCTGTATTTAGCAATCAAGCAAGCAAACCCTATGTTGAGTTTTGTATTTGTTTTATGGGCATCCTCATATCTTGGCATCAAATAAAAGTTGCTGCTGGAGCTAAATATTGGCAGGAATGGTGGGAGATGCGAACAAGTGATATTGAGCGTCAATTAAAGCAAACAATGCAGCAAACTACAGGAAATAAAGGTGGCTTTATCTCCTTATTTGATTTTGAGGATATTAAATCCAAGGAGCTTTATGAATTTAAAGTAAAAAAATCTACCATAAAAAGCAAGTCAGCTAACAGGTTGTTTGCACCATTAGATAAATGTGTAAAAAAACTCATTATCTCAAAGTACTCGGTTAGTCGTGTTCCAATATCATCAGGGATAATTTTACTAATTACATGGTTAGTCTTATTTCTTGGCACGCTTGGGCTAGCAGAATCCGTAATGAAGACTAGTTCAAAATATGAGTTTTGCAATCTTGAATGTAATGGTAAGAGCGACATACCTGCAATGCTAAAAGAAGGTTTAACAGACTTTAAGTTAGTAAATGGCCACTACTTTACAGACAATGAAGATCCACCAACTCAACTAATATTTAATCAATATAATCAAGAAAAACCCCGCTAAATTTTGCGGGGTCTACCTACTGCTTTTTTCAAATCTTCTGGTCTACTCTCTAACCAGTCAGATAATTTTTTTAAATTCCATCTTCGACCTTTCACGGTTTCGGTAATGTACTTTGGTTTTGGAAATCCCTTTAAGCAAATAATCGATGCTTTAAAGTATCCCTTTTCATAACTTAAAAATTCTGCCGCCTGATCATCTGTCAACCAAATGTCTGAAGGTGGCAGGGCAACAATAAAGTTACCCATGTTCGCCATTGCTGTCATTGATTCACCTCCAATCTTTTACCTGTTTCTGTACAGCTTTCCGCTTCTTCCATCAAGTGAAGATCCGAATCCAAAGCTTCACACCAAACAGCGCCATTTAAAGTAAATTGATGCCAGCCTCTTTTCTTGCCGATATAAGTCAAGATTTGTGGCTCGTGCTTCCATTTGTATTTATCGCCAATAATCAAATTCACGACACCTCTCCCAACGACTTCACCACACCACTCGGCAACCCAAACACATCTTTAAAAGCCTTATCAAATTCACCGCTTTGGATGAACTGATCAATGTTGTTTGTAGGTTGTTCATGCCTTGCGATATAGCTTGAAAGCATGTGGTAATACAGGTCAGCATTGCTATTAATCTCAAGAATCACACCAGTGCCATTGTTTAAGCGCTGTCTTAAGGTTGCTTCCAGCTTGCGAACAAAATCACTGTGCAAGTGATGTGACTCACTCGCAATGCTGTATAAAGATCCGGTCTGACCTGCATCCAAAACCAAATTAAAAGGCTTCTCTTTATATAGCTGATCAATGATGTAGTTGGCCACAGCAATGTTTGTTTGTTGAATTTCAGTCATTGGCTTGGCCCTCATATTTATTTAAAGCGTCAGCACATGCTTCTTCCGGTGTACAACCTTGCCCCTGCAATAGAACTTTACGGTTGGGGTCTTGCTCACGTGCATTGCTGCAAATCCAAACCATCCAGTCTGTATAGCGTGTATATGCCAATTCAAAGTAGCAGTAATGGTTGGTTTGAAGCATTTCCGCATGGATGGCCATAACTTTTTCTAGGTTTGATTGATCAGTCATTAGTTGGCTCCATTTCAATATCTTCATCGGTAAATTCACGAGATCCTGGAGTCGCAAACTTTTCGGTTGCTCCATATTCTTCCTGCAGATAAGCATTAAAGAATTCAGATTTATCCATCACGCGAAAGCCTTCAGGTAGAGCATCTTGAGCTTGCTTAAAGATAGACTCTAATGTTGTTCGAGTAGGGTATTGGCCCAAAGGAAGCGACATGGTTACAACTGCTTGCTGCCCAGACTCTTCTTCAACCGCATAAACCTTCATTTCAATTTTAATTGGTGCATTCATTTTCATTTGGCTGGCTCCTGTGCTTTAACTGCCGCTTCAATAATCTTCCAACCATCAAGTCTTTCTAATCGGCGAGAATCCATTCCACTTGCTTCGACCTGCTGTTCAACCATTCGTTCAATTGCAACAACGGTCTTGGTATCATCTTTGATTAAAACAAACCCTTCCGGCACCGCTTGGGCTTTGGCTTCAAGCCACATATGCCAACCACATAAAGTTTCACGATCTTCATAATTACCATCTTCATCAAGATCAAACTGGCAGCCACGAGCGCCTAATTTATTGTCGAAGGCAATCTCAAAAGCTTTCTTTTCTTGAACATCCATCACGCCACCTTCTTTAATTTTCATGCTGCCACCTTCTGTGGATCCAACTCAGCAATGATCTGGTCAATTTTTTGATTGAACTTAATCACTGACTGCTCAATACCTGCAATATCCAAATCCTCTGCATTCACCCGAATAACCACTAACTGCAAATGCTCAGGCAGGCGAGGGTCATAGCTCACAAAGTCACACCACTTGCGACGAGTACAAGCCAATTGCCAAGTAATCTGTGGCACATATTCAGTAGGCACCTCTTTAGTCAAAATGGTATTCAAATGAGTCTGGGAACTCGGACACTTCACTTCCAACTGCCCATCTTGATCAACCAGACCATCAGGACTTGCACCGCTCATTTTGATAGTCGGATGATCAATCAGGCCTGTGCCAATTACAAAATTACCGGTTTCATTTTCATAGGCAGCAATTGCATAAGGTTCCTGATCAATACCCCATTGCATCAGACTATTGGTTTTGGTTTCCTCCTGAACGCCAGTAAGGCGCTCAGTCAGAATAGTTAGGGTTAGAGCATTGTGCGCTTTGCCTTTAATTGGCTTTGCATCCACATCCTTGATGCGGCTGGCAGTCACTTTGCCGCATCGATCTGCATGCCAATCTTCACTACGCTGGAGAATGGTCATAGGTTTCTCCTTGGCGTGCTAAGGCTTGGTCTGCGAGTTCAGCAACCGCTTTTAAATTGATTGAATGAGTGGTCCAGAAGTAATTCTTGCAGTTGCCTTTCGGTAGAGCTACATAGGCTGCTTGCAATCGACTTGATCCGAACTGAGCTTCATTCTGAAAGCTAGGTAAATGCTCATTTTCAAACTCTTGGTATCCCTGTGGAATCACATTGTCAGTCTGGCCTTGCACGGTTTTAATTGTGCCGCTTTCTTGAATGCGCTCTGCTTCATCCTGATCGTAAATACCCACAAAACCAAAAGCCAAACGCGCACATTGAATTAAAGCCTTGTGGCGCAAAAAGCGTTTAGGGTGTGACTGCCAAGGACCCGCATAACCATTGGCACCCATTGGCTCACGATAAACTTCATCCAGGTATTCACGAACAACGGTAGGGCGGTCACGATCCTTGCGATAAATGATGCAATCCACCCAGGTAGGACAATCCACTTTTGCCTTGTTAGGGCGAACAGATTCAGGTGAAAACGTAAATTCAATACCATTTAAATTTGGATTGCTGTTAATAATTCGGGACCAACCATCCACACCGACCACCGGGATTATTCCCTTGTTTTTGTCTGGGAACGCATAGATTTCCTTGGTCCATGGATTCAACTTGTATTGACTCGCCACAATCATTAATGCGCCCATTTGTGCATCTGAAATTTCCTTATCGGATTTAAATGCAGTCTGGATCAGTGTTTGCTTTAATTCTTGCGGATCAACATTGTGTAACCCTAAAACTTCAGCAAGTTGAATAATTTGAGCAGCTACTAGGCCTTGGTGTTGTACTGGTGCATTCATATTCTTATTCCTTAAAATTTGATTGAAACGTGAGGCACTAAGCCTTTATTGATTGCATTCAGAATGGCTTTACCCTGATCAACACTCACACCAAGATCGGTCAAACCTTTAAGCGCTTCACTACAGATTTGCTTTTTGTGAGCCACATCAGCTTCACGCGCTTCAGCTGCTTTACGTTCAGCCTCAGCTTTAGCAACCTGTTCAGCTTCAATACGCTTACGTTCATTTTCAGCAGCCTGCATAGCACGCAATTCAGCAGCTTCTTTTTCAGCCTTTAATCGAGCTTCACGCTGTTCTGCTTCACGCTTTTCACGTTGAACACGTTCAGCTTCAAAACGTGCTTTTTCCTCCGCTTCGCGAGTAGCTTTTTCAGCAGCTTCGCGGGCAATTTGAGCATCACGCTCTTGTTGCTGGCGAAGCATTTCAGCTTGACGCAGGCGCTCCAATTCAGCCTGTTCAGCTTCGTATTTTTCGCGTGTCACCAACGCTTTTCGCAACACTTCCAATGTTTCAAATTTGGCGAGTTTGGCTTGTTCTTCGTACTCCTCATACTGAGGACCAATGCTCAAGTTTTCTAAAAACTCGATATCACCTTTTAACTTCAATGCCGCAGCATCAGTTGTAGGCGCATGGTTTTTAATGAACTGGATGGCTTCCTCATGCTTCGCCAGACGATCCTTCTCAGCCTGCTCAAAATCAGTCAGCGGCTTACGGATATCATCCTGTAGCAACTCCATGTTGTCGCGCCAAAACTTACGATCAGCATCAATAAGAGCAGCCTGTTGTTTAATACCAGAAACAAGCTCTTTACCATGGTTATCGACAGTGGTTTTGATCCGGGCAAGGCTGTAAGCGAAGGATTTAAGTGATTCACGATCCTTTTTAACACTCATATCAAAAACAACAGAACGCGCGTTTTCAGAAACTCGGCCAAATAAAGCTTTGGTGCCGCCTTCAACCTTGAAGGCTTCGATAATTTCAGGCTGCTCGATGGCAACAATTTCTAGCTTTGCATTCATCTCAAACCACCTCTTCAAATAGTTGTTCCGCGTACTCATTCACAAGACGCTGTAATTCTTTAATCTGCTCATCATTCAGCGTAAATGTCTGACCTTCCTCAGCTTCAAAATTCCAAACATTCAGTAAAGTCACAGGCGTATCTTTCACGACTAACCAAGAATCAATATCCACTGGCTCTGCATATCGCATATCCCCATTCGAGCTACGCATTTCAGTCATCGTGTGAGGCAATACAGGCATTGAACAATCAGCCGTTGCCCACAGGTTTTCACCAATCTGGCGATACAAACCAAAGGTCAGCACGTTATCTTCAATCGAAATATCCAGATCAACCTTGAAGCTAGGCAGGTCTGAAAAATACAAATCACGGGTGAAATCTTCATTCACTTTGCAGCTGGTCACTTTGGTGCTATGACCATCACGACATAGGAATAAAGACTGATTGCCGATGTGGTGGATAGGGCGCATTGCCGCACCACATCCACAGAATTGAGCGTAAGTGTTCATGCTGGCACCTCGTTAGATTTATGCGCGTCATACAGCTTGATTGCGTGAACAATGGCAAAACATGCCCAGATATAGCGATAGGTATGATCGTTAAAATCCCACTCCCACCAGCAATCCACATCTAAGCCACCAGCATACTCAGAATCCCAATCTCTTAATTTTTGAATAAACTCATGCTGATCATCTTCAGCACAATCGATTAGGTCTTGAATAGCCTCTTTTGATTCTTCAGCATCGGACTGATCTTTGTCGTAGTCGCCAGAATCTATACCCGCAAGATGATCTTGAAGATGCTCGGTTAAAATCTGTTTAGCTTTATCAGCGGAGAATTCCTTAACGCCACCGCGAGAATCCACAGCCTCTAATTTTTCTTCCCAATAACCCGGGTTAATGCCATAGCCATCTTTGTCACGGAAAAAGTCAAACATGTCTGCAAGGCGGGTAAACACAAAGCTACCCATATCACCGGTAAACATTAAATAGCCCGGACGAGTGGTGATGTGATAATGCATTCCACAACAACCCGGTCTTTTAATTGTTAGATCCCGAAATAAACCTTGATCTAGATTCACTGTCAGCTGATGGTGGGCCACATCTTTCAGGAATTGCTCTAAAGTTGGATGTTTCACTTCACACCCCCGACAATCGCAGCATTAATCTTTTCAATCTCATAACGATCAACGTATGCATTGATGGTCTTGTCAAAATGCACCACGTTCAGAATGTCTAGGAATTCGACTGAGGCATCATCAAGTGCATACTCAACATAAATGCTGTATTCGTCGGCTTTGACAGTAGCGACACAGGTTTCATGGCAAGTACGTTTAAGCACTTCATATTTTTGAGCGGTGATAACCACTTGAGGATTATCATCAGCGACTTTGGCAGGCTGGAAAGCGTAAGCTACTGCTATCCCCGCGCTGATTGATGCTGCAATGAATGCAGACTTGAGAATATTGGATTTAGTTGTCATACTTATCTCACTCACATTCAGGGTGGGTCATGCCTCAGGTTGTTGCTGCAACGCTGGGGCTTTTTGTTGTTTCGATGAAATTAATATAACTTAAGTTATAAAGAAGTGTCAATAACGTAGAGAATATTATTTATAATATTTGTTATAACGGTTGTAATAAAAAAGGCGCTGCATGAGCGCCTTGATAATTTATGGTATTTACATTGCTCCGCCTTTCCAGCAGATGCGACCCTCAATTTCTATTTTTTCTTTAATTTCGTCTAGTGATAGTATGATGTCTGGATATTGAACCTTGTCTGGATTATCCGATCTGATTACCCAGTGCGTCACCATATTAATAAGGCGCTTCACATAATATTGCTCATCAATACACAAGAAATAAACCTTATTTGATTTTGGCGTGTTGTCGTGCGGATTAACCAAAAGCACCTGACCATCTTCAATAGAAGGGTACATACTTTCGCCTTTCGCATAGATTACACGCAGATCGTCTGGGTTGGGCAAGCCTTGCTCTCTGATCCACTGTCGGCTAAACACAAGACCACCCTTAACCTCCACGCTGTCTATGATAGAGCCGCCACCACATGAGCCATAAATATCAAATTGAGGAACAAGGATATATTCATCAACGCTTGGCTTTTCACCTGGATTTTCACCACCGACCACCACAAAGTCATTAAGGCTTCCAGACTGTTTCTTTATGTACTCTTTCCCATAGATCAGGTAATCCACAGAAGTATTTAAAGCCTTAGCCACCTGGGCAATATATTTTGAGTTATCAGTTTCATTATTCTCAATTTTAGAAATAGCGGCTTGCGACACTTCAGCCTTTCTAGCTAATGCCGTTTGCGATAACCCTAATCTAGTGCGCGCCTCTCTGACACGATCACCACAAGTCAAGCCAACCATAAGAATACTCATAACAAATAATTACCTTTGTAATAATCTAGCGCAAATCAAAATAACATGGATTATTGACTTGTCAAAACAAAAGTTATAAATTATAACCTAAGTTATAAGGAAGGTCGTTCTATGAATTGGGAATCGATTATTAATCAACTGTTGGAAAAGATGACCCAAAAGGAATTAGCGGCTTTGGCTGGCTGTTCTCAGCCGTTTATTTCTTTGCTGTCATCTGGTCAGCGAAAGAATGTGGATTATGAAACAGGGCAGAAACTTATTTCTCTTTGCGTAATTCATGAAGTTGAAACCACCAGAAACGAGAAAGCCCCAGCTACCGCAAATAGCTAGGGCTTTTGTGTCTAAATCCTAGGAGATTCAAACATGAATATGTTAGCACAATTTTCTACAAATCAAGCCAGTATGTCAAGTCGAGATTTGCTTGATCTAATTAATCAGGTTCGATCCGATTTGGGTGAGCCATTACTTCGCTTAAATAGTTTTAACTTAAAAATTGAGGATGAGCTTGATGGAGAGAACTACACAAAAAATGTAGTTCAAAATTTCAACAATACAGAGTCAGTTGTTTTTGAATTAACAATCGACCAGTGCATGCTGATCGGTATGCGCGAATCGAAAGCGGTTCGTAAAAATGTATTGGCAATCCTAAAACAAAAGCAACTCCCTCAATCTTTTTCCGAAGCCCTTCAACTAGCAGCCGATCAGGCGCGTCAATTAGAACTCGCAGCACCTAAGGTTCAATACTTCGACCGTGTTGCCGACACTAAAAATATTTTAAATGCCTCTCAGGTGGGTAAAAAGGTCGGCATGTCGGCCGTAAAACTCAATCAATACCTTGCTGATATGGGTGTATATGACCGTCGTATCGCTGGACGTACCTTTGCTCAATGGTTTATCGACAAGGGTTATGGCGAAGTCAAACAGACAGAACAGGGCTACCCACAATCCAAATTCACCAATAAGGGTGAACAGTGGGTAATTGAGCAGCTTGTGAGTGAAGGGGTGGTGGCATGAACAGAGCAGCACTGCTTGAAACCGAATTACAGCGCCGGATCGATAATTTTCAAAAGGCTGTAGTGGCATTCACTCTGAACGAAACACTTGAAAACGCACATCGTTTGGCGATTGCCAAAATTGATTTATCCAACTTCATGATTGGGGAAAAGATATGAGTAAATTTGTGCCAAACTTTTCTCAGATTCCAAACGCATTTATTGATGAGATCATGGTTAAGCTACCAGACTCATCTGTGAAGATGTACCTACTGATTGTTCGCAAAACAAGAGGTTGGAGCAAGGAAGTTGATTCAATATCAATATCCCAATTTATGAAGTTTACTGGGAAATCCAGACCAACCGTTGTTGAGTCTATTAAGTATCTGGTTGAGGCTGGAATTGTTTTAGAGCATGAAGCAACACACTACGGAAAAACATACTCAATTAATGATGAAATCTACGATGGGTTCTTTCTTTTATTGCCTAGTAAAAAAATCTTACTAGTAAAAATTTTTAACCACTCTAGTAAAAAAACTTTACTGCCACTAGTAAAAATTTTTAACACACAAAAGAAACTATCAAAAGAAACTAATCAAAAGAAAAAGGGTGCACCTAAAAAACAGGTTGGTTTCTCAGAAGACTTTGAAAAATTCTGGGAATCATATCCTCGCTGTAAACGTAAATCAGACAAGTCGGGAACATTTAAAACCTTTGAGAAATACAAATCAGTAGTCACTACTGAAACATTAATCAAAATTCTGAATGCTCAAAAACAAGATCAGTCTTGGATTAAACAAGATGGTGAATTCATTCCAGCACCAACTGTCTGGCTAAACCAGAAAAATTGGGAGAATGATTACTGGACAACTCAGGCACCAGTATTTAATCAACCTGTCGATACCCAAAGCCTTCAACCTGACATGGGGGATTGGTAATGATCGATATTCATAACAACTCCATCGAGCAATGTGTACTTGCTGCACTGATGACCGTTCAAAACTCACTTGAAACCGTGATGAACGATCTGGATGAAAATTGCTTCTTCGCAAACCGTCATCAGGAGATCTACAAGGCCATTACCGACCTTGCCAGTGAGAACAAACCGTACGATGTAGTTTTTGTTGAACAGAAACTGAATGAGAAAAACTCACTGGTTGGCGTAACTCCTGCTGAATACCTGATGACACTGATGGCAGATGCACCATCGAGTTTCTACAATCTGGAATCTTATGTTGCTGAACTCAACAAGCTGAAAGCGCATCGTGAAGTGGAAAAGATGGGCCGAAGCATTCAGGAAGTGGCAAGAGACTTAACCGTACCTGATGTGCATAACGCTGCTGAAAATATCCTGAACAAGGCGACCACCAATGAGAAATTGGAGAAGTCTAGTTTTACGTTTGCTGAAGCATTAAAACGCTCTGGTGAGCAACTCATTCAGAAAGCAGAGGCCAAGGCTAACAAGCAATACACAGGGGTTAAGTTCAACCTGCCTCATCTGGACAACGTAGTGGGTACCATTCAGCGCGGACACTTTTGTGTGATTGGTGGTAGACCTGGATCAGGAAAGTCCACTCTGGCGCAAATGGTGGCGATTCAGACTGCTATGCAGTTCAAGGAAGCGGTACTGGTTGTATCTGCCGAGATGGATGTAGAGACATTCACGAATCGTTGTATCTCAGCACTCACTCAGATTCCATACGACAACATCCACAATGCTGACCTGTACGACGGGATGATTCAGGAATTTGCGGGCGCTCAGAATCGTTTTAGCAAGCTGCCAATTCATGTTGAAGATAAGCAAAAGCCGACTATTGCAGAGATTCACTCTTACGCACGTAAGGCCAAGCGCAACTACAAGAAATTGGGCTGCATCATTGTCGATTACCTGCAACTGGTACGTGATCCGACGAAGAAAGACCGCTATCAGGAAGTGAGTTCAATCAGTCGTGATTTAAAGGCCATGGCAAAAGAGTTTGATTGTCCGGTTATCGCACTGGCACAGCTCAACCGTGAATCCGAAAAAGGTAAACGTCCAAAGGCATCTGACTTGAAAGAGTCTGGCCAGATCGAGCAAGACGCGGATCAGATTTTATTAGCCCATCCAATTGTGAACAGTGATGACGAAATGCCGAGCGGTATTACGGAAATCATTATCGCTAAAAACCGTCATGGCAAAAAAGGCGTAGTTCGAGTGATGGATCGTTTGGATATTTGTCGCTTTGCATCGGTACGAGTAGAGGAAAGCGCAGGGGGTGGGGTGTGAGTGATTACCTAGAAATGAATCTTGAGCAGCTTCAAAAAGAACATGCCGAGCTACTTGCCTTCAATGAAAAGCTAGACCGCGAGCGTAATGGATATCGCAAAGATGCCCGTAAGTACGCCAAGAAAGTCCAGATGATTGCAAGTCTATTTGTTGTGCCGGGTGATGACCATGAATTAACGCTCAAGGCCATTAAGACGATTGTGGAACGGGTGGGTGAAGCATAAGAAAAGAAGCAGACCGTACATACATTAATTTAATGATCATGCGCACTTTGGCCACCACCAGAGGCCGCGTTTCGATCCAGCAAATTCACGACTCCATTGAGCCAAAAATGGGTATCTCAATTCGCAGTGTTCAGCGATACATGAACCGGTTGGAGTTTTGGGGATTGGTCAAATGTGATGGAGCACATCCGAAAGGGTTCTCTCTCACACTTCAGGCAGAAGAATTTATCAAAGATATGGCGCAAGGAGCAGCAGCATGAACTTAATCGAGAAATTAGGGCTAGAGAAGTGTAAGCAGATTGTGGATGGGGCGCCGGAAACTGCGACCGATTTTAGCGGTGGTAAATATTACGAGGAATGGTCGCATACAGGCTGGGTTGTTTCAGATGGTCGTCAGTGGGTTGATTGTAAGAAACCAAATGGTGAATTGATTAGCATTGAAGACCTCCGCACAGCTCTAGCCGACCATGACCGCATTGATGCATGCAGTGATATCAAGAACCCCATTAGCCCAAATACGAAGGTGATTGAGAGATGAGTGAGATTAAGCAGGTTTGGGGAATTATTAAGGACTACAAGTGCGCTGATTTGAAGATGGTGCAAGACCCAGCTTTAGCGGTATTTCAACACCAACAAGCCATCATCGACGAGCACACCGAAGTCATCAAGATTCAAGACGCTGATTTGCGAAAGTATGAGAAGCAGATTGAGAGTTTGAAAGCCCAGCTCAACAACATGGAGGCTTGTTATATCGAGAAGAAGAAGGAGTGCGAGGAGTTGCAGGGGAAGGTGAGTGAAGCTCTGGAGGAAATTCAAAGAGCGTTAAATTGCTGCGAGTCGACTGAAACCGCTTGTGTGTTGGGTGAGTTGGTGAAGGTCCTGCGAGGTGAGTCATGAAACTAACTAAGCAGCAACGTGCAGAACTAAAAATGAAGTTTGGTGGTCATTGTGCTTATTGCGGTGATCAACTGGGTAATAAGTGGCACGCTGATCATATTGAGGCGGTAAAGCGCGATTTCGATATGAAAAAGTGTGAGAAAACAGGCTACATGATTCCTGTGTCTAATGGGGTTTTGTTTAGACCTCAGAACGACACTTTGGAAAATATGAATCCATCTTGTGTGCCATGCAACATAAATAAATCTTCAATGTCTTTGGAGTCTTGGCGTAGATCAATTGCACATTATCGAGATGTTCAATTGCTTCGTGATAGCACTCATGCACGCCATTTGCATCGCTTTGGCTTAATTGAGATCAAGCCTGATCCGGTGGTGTTCTTTTTTGAAAAGTGGGGTGCCAATGCGTAGAGCTGCAAAGATTGATGCAAATCAGACTGAAATTGTTAAAGCGTTACGTCAGGTTGGGGCAAGTGTTCAATCGCTTGCTTCAACTGGCAAAGGTTGTCCAGATCTACTGGTAGGCATTCGGGGATTAAATTTCTTGATTGAAGTGAAGGATGGGGCAAAACCTAAATCAGATAGAAAACTTACACCAGACCAGGTGGTATGGCATCAGACATGGCGTGGTCGGGTTTATGTGGTTGAGAGTGTAGAGCAAGCATTAGAAGTAATTAAGGTTTAGGGGAATAGGGATGATTAGACTGGTGTTTATTGTGGGAATGGTTCAGTTGGTAGTTTCCTGCCTTTTTACAAATGATCAGACGGTTACCAGAAACACAGCATTCTTGTGGTCTTACGGCTGCATTGCAATTGATCTGGTTGTCTTGGCTTTAGCTTTAAGAATGAAAAAGATTTAAGAGGGAATAGGGATGAATGCGATGGTAGCTGAAAAGATGACAAACATTGAATGGTTGGGGCAGCAGTTAAGAGCCAAAACAGCAAATTATGAAGCAGATACACCACCAACAAATGAAATCCCTGTCAATTGGGAGGATCGTTGTGGCGCAATTGCTTTAATGCCAAATGATGAAACCAAGGCTTATGCGTCAATTTTGGTATGGGGTGATTATCGAGATAATACGGATAATTATTCCGTGGTCACAAAATACATCTCAGATTACTTATGGCGTATGGTGCAAGAGGAAATGGATAAGCAGCGTGAAAGTTTTGATATGCCGCAATTCTGCAAACACATTGCACGTATGGAACTGTTTTATTCATTGCGTCCAAAGTTGCGTGAATACCATACATTGAAAGGCCGCTTAGTATTTTCAGGAATTGATTATATTGAACCAAATACTTATTCAAAACGCTATGCATGGCTAGGTAATGCAGTTGAACTTTTGCTCAAAGAGTTGAATGATGAGGTAGAGCATTATGCAGGCCAGTACCGGAAAAATTTAAGAAAATTGAGTGTTTGACATCCTATATGGATGTAAGGTATTCTTTTTCTATACTGGTCGTATTACGGTTCAACCGAGACCAAGTGTTATCTGATAAAATGTTGACTGCTAGGAAAGACTAGTAAAGGCTCATCGAAAGGTGGGCTTTTTTGTTGATTGATATTTATGTGAAATGTAATATTTTGCCAGTGGTTAAAAAACAAACCCATGTAGAATGGCCCATAGATTCTATGCTGTAGAGTCTTTCCTATTCAGCCTCCTTTCCCCAAAGGGGGTATTTTTTTGCCTGGAGAAAAGTATGCTCCAATTTATATTCTGCTTATTCGGCCTACACGGTGTAACTGAGATCAGTGATAACCAGAAAGAGTGCTGTGATTGCTTGAAAGAGGTTGGGTGATTATCCCTTGGTCTAAAGAAGCAAATAATTATATTTAGTTAGATAAATTATTTGCTAAGATACAGGTGTATAAAAACAATGAAAGAGATTGTTGACCTGATATGAGCCTGCTTAATTTGGGAGAGTTAAGCAGGTTTTTTTTATTTGTAATTCGCCGGACGTATTACGGCACATAAGGCCCTGCTCAATTCTGGAGATTTGAGTGGGGCTTTTCTTTTCTTATTGGTGGTGAATATGCGATTAGGTCGAATGAGTTTGGGGATGGTTTTGGCATCCATGGGGATGATGGTGGTTAGTGATGGGATGCATCGAGCTACCGATAGTTTGGGTGCATTATCGCGGGCTATGCGTTTGACTCAGCCAGCAAAACACAAATCAAAGCCAAATCGTGTGAGTCAGGCAAAGCGACGCAAGTATAAGCGTCAAGGTCGTGGATAGTGTGGCAATTTTTACTTGGTTTTATCGTGGCATGGGTCATTTGCAGTTGGTATACGCATATCTACGTGGCAAATGAATGTGAGCGGCTGGGTGGCTTCTTTGTTGGCTCAAAAACTTATAAATGTATTGAAGTGAAGAAACTTGACGAAGAAGAGCAAGACTGGTGAACCTATGACAGACAAAGTACAAGCTAAACAAGACTTAGAATTTTGCAGTACTGAGCTGTCTAAGTATCAGAATCTCAGTAGATCAGGATTGACACGAAATGAGCTACTGGCAATTGACGGCATCATGATTAAGCTGAAAGAGCGTATTAAGAATTTGCGTGTTGCGCTGTATGCGTGATGCAAAGCGATTAGCAGTAATTAGAAAGCTGCCATGCATTCGATGCGGTAACCCACATAGCCAGGCTGCTCATTCAAATTCAGCAAAGCATGGTAAGGGTAGATCGATTAAAGCCAGTGATGAGTTCACAGTGCCGCTATGTCATTCCTGCCATTTCCAGTTCGATACATTCCAATTGGGTAATCGGGCAGAGAGTGAAGCAATGTTTGAGAAGTGGTTGGTGAAAGTGAATCGGATGTTGGTGATGGAAGATAAAGAGATTTTTTAACTGAGCCAAATGGCTCTTTTTTATGTGAGAAGAAAATGAATATTAAAAAATTATTAAGTGCAATTCATAGTGATCTCTCTCTTGATTCGGCAGAAGAAATTAAATCTAACATTGAGTTAATTGCTAGAGTTCAAGAGATGTCTGGCGGGGAGCGCGAAACCATTGAGGCAGCATTCACTCACGGCCCCTTGTACGACGGTGATGTGCCGAGTAAATCATCAAGAGATATTTTGGTAAAAGATGGTTTTATTGCGAAGGTTGTTGTTAAAGGTGAAGACGGGTTTAACGCATGCACCTATAAGGGTCGATGGGCTTATAGAATTTTAAAGGCCATGGATGACGATACTAAGTGATCAAGGATATTGCTGCACGTAATACAAGGAGCAGGAAATGCAAAAAGCCGTGTTTCCTATCCAGAGTCATGCCGACATCACTAAAGCCATTAACTACATGCATACCAATTACACTCAGGCGATTAATGATGGTAAGCCTTTAAGGGTGGTGATTGATCGGAAGCAGGATGACAGGTCCACTGCACAGAATCGCTTGTATTGGATGTGGCTTGGCCAGATAGAGAAAAAGACTGGTCAGGATAAAGATTCACTTCATTACGAGTTTAAGAAGCGCTTTCTGATTTATATCTACCGTCGTGATGATCAGGAGTTTGCTGAGACCTGTAATGCGATTGCAATGCTCAAACAGAACGAGTGTGAAGAATACAGAGTGATTGCAGAGCAAGTGATAAGACTTTGCAGTACAACCAAATTAAGCGTTAAGCAGATGACCGAGTATTTGAATTATGTGCATGACTTTGCTGTGGTGAAGTTGGGTGTACATTTAACTGTACCGGATGATTTGAAGTGGTGTTATCAAGATGAAGCGTCCTTATCCCCCTATTCAAGATAATCAGAACACAGATGTTGAAGATGATGAATTTATTGAAACTGGTGGTCTACTTCACTTCGAGCCTGCCAATAATGATTTATGGCCATGGATTAGAGAAACCTTTCTTGAATCATGGGGGGAACTCCACAATCCAGACCATGAGCACCTATTAAGCTTTCAACCTCCTGAGATTTCATTCCTTTGGGCCTATACCAAGTGTGAAGCAAAAGACCGTCGTGTATTGGGTCAGACTGAACGCGTGATGATTAATGTGGGTGGGTGGCGTAAAGACCGGCAAGAACTTCAATTGATTGACTGGTTTGGTGATGTGCCTAAATACATCATTACACTAGATGCTCGTGTGTGCCAGGTGATGAGTGATGTGGATTTCTGCGCATTGGTAGAGCATGAGCTTTATCACATTGGGCATAAGAAAGATCGGCATGGTGAGTTTGAATATACATCCATGGGTGAACCTAGATTATTCTTACGTGGTCACGACGTTGAAGAATTCCATGGTGTTGTCCAGCGTTACGGTGCATCACTAGATGTCCAAAAAATGGTAGAGCTTGCAAATGATGGTCCAACTATATCTCGGGCTAATATTGCTCATGCATGCGGTACGTGTTTATTGAAGTTGGCTTAATTTTTTTGCCTATTTTGTTAGACGTAGTTAGACAAAGAGGTGGTTATGGCAGCCCTAAAAGAGCCTGTAAAAATATTTATAGTTCAAGCTCTTGCATGCCGTGACACCCCTCAAGAAGTTGCGGAGCAGGTCTTGCAAGAGTTTGGGGTAAAGATTGATAGAAAGCAGTGCCAATCTTACGACCCCACAAAGGCAGCAGGTAAGAACCTTTCGAAGAAATTCATCGAGCTGTTCCATAAAACCCGAGCTGATTTCGATGCTGGTTTAATTGATATTCCAATTGCTCAAAAGTATTACCGCTTGAAGCAGTATCAAAAGCATCTTGAAAAAAATGCCAGAAATACTGTGATGTCACTAAGCATTATGAAGCAGGCAGCGCAGGATCTGGGTGGTCAATTTACCAATCGTCAGGAAATCACTGGTAAAGACGGTAAGCCAATAGAAACCATCAATCAGAATGTACCTACGGATAGCTACCTGAAAGCAAGGGAGCAGGTCTTAGATGAATACTGACCCAGCACGTGAACTAGCGATACAGCTTGAAGCTCAAGAAGATCTATATTTCTTTTCGCGTTTTATGTTTAAGGAACGGCGTAAGTACAAATGGCTACATAACTGGCACCACCGTGTGGTATGTGATGCACTAATGAAGGTGTATCGAGGTGAAACCAAAAGGCTGATAATCAACATTCCACCACGGTATTCCAAAACAGAGCTGGCAGTAATTAATTTCATGGCCTGGTGTTTTGGTAAAGCGCCAGACAGTGAATTTATTCATGTTAGTTATTCAGCCACACTTGCAGCCAATAATGCTTTCCAAACGCGAAACTTGGTACAGGAAGAAGCATACAAACGTGTATTTCCCGATTTTGAATTGCGTGATGATAGTAAGGCTAAGGATGACTGGCGCACTGCAAAAGGCGGTGTCTGCTATTCACAAGGAACCGGCGGTACGATTACCGGTTTTGGTGCTGGTAAATTTCGAGATTCATTTGGCGGGGCAATCATTATTGATGACCCGCATAAAGCCAGTGAGGCCCGCTCTGATACGATTCGTAAGGGTGTAATCGAGTGGTTCCAAAATACACTTGAATCTCGTACCAACTCACCAGATACACCCATCATTGTCATCATGCAGCGTTTGCATGAGGAAGATTTGGCAGGCTGGCTGCTTGACGGCGGTAATGGTGAAGAATGGGAGCATTTAGAGCTTTCAGCCATTCAGCCTGATGGATCAGCACTATGGCCAGCTAAACACAGCATTGAAACGCTTGAACGAATGGAGTTGGCAGCGCCGTATGTTTTTGCAGGGCAATATCGTCAGAGACCATCACCACCAGCAGGTGGTTTTTTTAAACCTGACAATATTGAAATTGTGGATGCGCTACCTGCCGATATTACCCACCAAGTACGTGCTTGGGACTTAGCTTCTTCTGAAAATGAAGGTGATTACACTGCAGGCGTAAAGGAAGCTAAAAGCCAAGATGGTTATATCTATATCGTTGATGTGCAGCATGCACAGCTAGGTCCTGACGGCGTTGAAAAGCGCATTAAGCAAACTGCCGAGATGGATGGTAAATCAGTTGCCATTCGACTACCTCAGGATCCAGGTCAGGCGGGTAAAGCTCAAGCGAAGAACTTTATTACCAAGTTATCTGGTTTCAATGTAAAGGCAGAGACAGTATCGGGTGACAAGATTACCCGGGCTCAGCCTTTTGCAGCCCAAGTCAACGTGGGGAATGTGAAAATGCTTCGTGGTGACTGGAATAAAGCATTCATTGAGGAATTACGAAACTTTCCGAATGGCAAACATGATGATCAGGTGGATGCTGGTAGCGATGCCTTTAACGAGCTGAATGAAGCTAGAACTCCAAAAAAACCTGCAGGTGCAGGATCTCGAACTTATTAAGGTGTTTACATGGCAAAGTCTAAAAAGGATAAAGCGTCAAAAAAGGCTTTGTCTTACGGCAATTTATACACTCAAGAAGCGGTCACTCAGTTTCTGGTGAACTTTGGCAAACAGCCTGATACGGATGAAGTACTACGCAAAGCAGGTATTACGCGTCATAGATTACGTGTACTGCTTGATGATGATGAGATTGCACAAGTAGTTGAAACACGAATTGATGCATTGCTAGCTACGCCGTTGCGTGTTGAACCTAATGATACTGAGGAAGCACAAAAGCTTAATCTGATCTTGAAAGAATGGTTTCATGAAATTGCTACCGGTGCCATGAATGCGCTGTTCTTTGGTTATTCAGTACAGGAGGCTGTCTATGAGTTAAAACCAGAAGGCTATGTGGGTATTCAGTGGATCGGTGAAAAACCTATGCAGTGGTTTGAACCTAAAAATGATGGCCGCTTAATTTACCGACCAGAAGGCATTGGTACCGAGCATGAAGTGGATCAGGTATTCAAATTCTTTTTAACACGCCGTAAGGCGACATATGAACAGCCATACGGTAAAGCCCTGTTGGCGACCCTGTACTGGCTATTCTTTTTCAAACAAAATGGTTTTAAGTTCTGGGCTAAATTTCTGGAACGTTTTGGAACGCCGATCTTATTGGGGAAGTGTAAAGACACTGAAACCGAGGACATGAGCAGAGCATTGTTAAATGCACATGCTCAAAGTGTATTGTCGATTGATGCTGAAGATGATGTTCAGATTCTTTCAACATCGGGTACCAGTGGCACAGCAGGCGCAGCATTCGAATCGTTCAATAATCAGCTGATTCGCCAGATCCAGAAAGTTGTATTAGGGCAGACGCTTACCAGTGGTACAGATGGAAAGGGGAGTTACAGCCTTGGCCAAGTGCATGAAAATGTACGAATGGATAAGCTTAAATCTGATATTAGGCTTGTCACACCAACTTTACAGGCTGTGGTCAATGCTCTATGCGCTTTAAACGGTTGGGGGGATTATGAAGTGATGCTTGGTGAGAAACCAAAACCACTGAATAAGGACCAAGCAGAGCGTGATGTCCATTTAAAGAATGCGGGTGCAAATCTGTCTAAAGAATATTTTGTTCGCGAGTATGGTCTACAGGAAGGGGATTTGAATGAGCAGGTTCCTACCAGCTTCAATCAATTCACCGCATTACCGCGTCAGGCATTCAACTTCAAGGCAACAGCAAACAAGCTCTCACCAGAACAACAGGAAGTTGAAGAACTGACTGATGGTCAGGATGAATTTCAGTTACTGAAACCAGATCAGGTCAAGGAATTAATATTCAAGTCTGATAGCCCTGAAAGTCTGGCTTATAACCTGATGCAATTAATACCTGGTGCAACTCAGACCCAGTTCAAAGCTAATCTGGATCAGGCTTTATATGCTGCAGATGTGTTGGGGTATGTGACGGCGCAAGGTGAGAAGTGATGAGTGAAAAATGCGAATCATGCCGCCGTGGTTTTGATGGTCGGAATGGAAGTGGGTACAGCCCATGTGGATGCAAGAAAACAGTCAAGGTCGCTATTTTGGGTGCTGAATCTAAACAAAGCAAAGTTAGAGCCTTGATAGATGCGCTATTAGCTCAACCTCCACGAAAGCCATGAGGTTTATATGCAACTAGTCACGTTTCTTGAGGCGCTTCAGTACGCTCACAGCAAAAAGATAGTTCTACCCGATGAGTTCTATTCGATGGACTTAAAGACCCGACAGATGGCGACTACGGTTAGCTTTCTATCGAGTCTTGAGCAGATTGAAACAGTCATTAAGGCGGTGAATAAATCCATTGCTGACGGCGGTACCTTTAAGGATTTTCAGAAGCTGATTGAAGAATCTGAAATCATTCTGCCAAAGCACTACCTGGATAATGTATTTCGTACCAATATTCAAAGTGCTTACGGTCATGGTCGGTGGCAACAACAGCAAAGGAACAAAGCTAAACGATCATATCTGATGTACTCGGCGATCAATGATAGTCGAGTGCGTCCGAGTCATTTAGCTTTGAACCGGATTGTTCGTCACATTGATGATCCATTCTGGCTAACACATTACCCGCCGTTGGGCTTTCGTTGTCGCTGTACCGTGATTGCCTTAACCGAGAAGCAGGCATTGAAATACGGCATTACGCCTGATGATCAGTTGCCAGAAATTGCCGAGGCTTTGGATTGGAGTTCTCACCCTTTACAGTTCGGCGAGCTTGAATCACTGGTAGATAAAAAGATTAGTGCTTCAAGTCTGGATAAAGAATATCTCCTCGAGCAGAAAGAGGTCATTAAGGCTGAATGGACGGCGAGTAAAAAGCTGACCAGTCTGTTTGCTCCGATGGATGATAAGGCTCGGGACTTATTCGATACGGTGGCCAATACGGTAATTCCACTAGATCCAAGTATTCGCCCAAGTGCGATTCGCACCTTCTTGGATTATGTGCAAGGAAATGATGCAGCACTGACTGGCTATTTAAACTCTGCTACAAGCTCTCTGGCTGATGATGTACTCAAGCGCTGGCTGAGTGCAGACATGGCATCAATTCAAGCTGTGGCAAGCAATACGGCTTCAACCGTAGTGGGTGCTGCAACGCTTCAGCAGGTAGCCGCTTATCAGGTAGGGCAGACAGTCCAGTTGAATGCGCCGTTATTGATGGCTGAAAGTGCTGGTGACATCGTGATCAAGATTGAGAATGCTAAAGGGCTCGG